>NZ_JBNJNE010000003.1:0-31691 GCF_050936235.1 Spirillospora sp. CA-108201
TGGCCGCGATCGATGAGTTCCAGCGCGAACTGATCGTGGAGGGCACGAACGAGGGCCTGGCGGCCGGTCGTGCCCGCGGCCGGGTCGGCGGCCGCCCCGCCGCGATGACCGAGCTGCAGGTCCGCCAGGCCCGGCAGATGTACGACGAGCGCGGCGACGACGGCAAGCGCCGCTACACCGTCCAGCAGATCGCCGAGACCTTCGGCGTGGGCCGCGCGACCGTCTACCGCCACCTCGACCCCGGCCCCGGTCATCCCGGCCGCCGCCTGACCGAAGGGACCGACCGATGACCAACGAGAACACCCCCGCCCACATCTCAGACGCCTGCGTCGGCGAGTTGGGCGTGCCCCGCGACCGGACGTGCGAGGACTGCGCGGACGCTGCCTGCCAGCACGAATGCCACCGGCTGTCCACCGTGACCGCCCACGCCGTGGCCGAGGCGATCGCCGAGGTGATCGGCGCGCAACTGCGGCCGGCGCTGGCCTCGCGGATCGGCGAGGTCCCCGGGATCGCCTGGACGCTCCACACCGACGACCACGCCGCCGCCTGGATGGTCGATGGCCTGGGCCCGGTGCGGGTGAGCGCGCAGATCGCCGTGCGCGACCTCGGCGAGATCCGCGCGTTCATCGCCGAGACCGCCCGCGTGTTCGACGGTCAGCACGTCCGCGAGGTCAGCCCGTTCCCCGGCCGTCCCGAGATCACGAACGTCGAGGTCACGGTCAGCGTCGAGGGCATCCCGGTGACCGTTTGGGGGACCACCGGCCCCCAAACCGACGGAGACCGACCGATGACCCGGGCGACATGACCACGAACCCGACCCACCCCATGAGACACGGCCACCCTGGCGTGGCCGTGTCGCCCTCGCGCGTCCAGGACTCGCCCGGTGTCGCCCCGTTGACGTCCGACGCGGCGTCTGGGTGTCCGGTGTGCGGCGGTCCGGTCGCGGACCGGACCGGGTTGCCGGGGCGTCGCACCACCTGGTGCTCCAAGGCGTGCCGTCAGCGGGCGTGGCGGGCCCGGACCGCCGCTGACCGGGCCGAGTGCGCGGCCGCGGACCTGTCGGACCGGATCGCCGGTGGCGGGTACGGCGACGTCCAGGATGCCGCCCGCGCCCTGGGCCAGGCCGTCATCGCGATGTGCGACCCGGGCGATGTGGGCGCCCTGGAGGACGCGCTGATGTCCGGACACCGGTGGGAGGGCGACGTCGCCGGTGCGGCCCGCCGCCTGGCGGCCGCCGCGACACGCGTCGCCGAGCTGGCCGACGCGCACGCGGCCCATGTCGCCGACTACCGCCGCGCCCGCGCGGTGGTTCGTCGCGCGCCGGCGTCCCGCGGCCGCGACGACGAATCGCCCGGCGGGATCGTCGCGAACACCGCGGCGAAGGCCTCGGCGACGAATCACGGCGACACCCCGGCGGCCGACACGATCGACGCGGACGACCTGTTCGACGCCGTCGAGGACGTCCTGACCGACGTCCGGGACGCGCCCGGCGTCCCCCAGGACGTCCTGCAGGACGTCCCCGGCGTTCCCGGGCCGTCCTTCGCCGACGCGCTGGAGGCCCTGGCTGCCGCGCACGCCGCAGCGTCCGGAGACGGCCCGCACGACGAGCTGGCGGCGGCCGCCGCCGCCGTGGTGCGGGCACGCCCGCCCTACCTGCCCGCCCGCGCCGACGCCGCCGTGAAGCGGCTGCAGGAGGTGGTCACCGGCCCCTGACACGCAAACGGGCCCCAGCAGGCGCGGCAACGCCTCCCGGAGCCCTGTGCCCTCACCAGAGCTGACCTGGAAAGGACCTGTGTAGATCATGCACGAGACGAACCACCAGACGAGCCATGAGACGAGCGCCGAGCTGCGGCGCCTAGAGAAGGCCGTCACCGACGCCGAGACCCGCCTGGCCGCGAACCCGCACCTGACCGGCGCGGCGCTGCGCGAGGCCGAGGACGCCGTCCGCACCGCCCGCATCAACTGGCGGCAGTACGCCACCGCCGCCGCGGCGGTCCGCGAGGTCACGATCACCACGTTCGGGTACCTGCACGACGCGCCGCCGCCCGCGCACATCACCCTGGACCTGCGCGTCCACTTCCGTGACCCGCACGTGCGGCCCGAGCTGCGCAACCTGACCGCCCGCGACATGGCCGTGCACGAGGCGGTGCGGACCACCCCCGGCATCCTGCCGCTGCTGCACGCCGCCGAGGACGCGGTGCTGGCCTACCTGGCCGGGCCCTCGGCCGGGCCCGTCACGGTCGCGGTGGGATGCGCCGGCGGCCGCCACCGCGCCGCCACCGTGGGCGACCTGCTGGCCACGTCCCTGGCCGAGACCCATGCCCTGGACGTCGCGCTGGTCCACCGGGACCTGGACAAGCCCGTCGCCGAGCGGCCCGACCCGCTCGCCGGACTGCCGCCGGTCATGCCCGAGCATCTGCGGTCGTGGTCGGTGCCGTGGGACTCCTACGCCCCGGTGGACATCACCCCGCCCGAGCTGCAGCCCGGCTCTGGGCTGGACGCGTCGGTCGCCGCCGGGTGGGCCGAGCCCGCGACCGGCCCGGCCGCGCTGCCCGATCTGGCCCACCGCCGCTCCGCCGCGCTCATCCCCTACGGACTGGACGGCCAGGGCCGCCCCCTGCACCCGGGCGGCCGCACCGGCAGGATCGGCCGCAACCTCGGCAAGTGGGGCGAGAACCGGGCGGTCGACTCGATCGTGGTCGCCGGCGCCGGACACCACCGGCGGGTGCTGCTGATCCGCCGCTCCGACTGCGGAGCATGGGCCCTGCCCGGCGGCATGGTCGAGCACGGGGAAAGCGAGCCGGCCGCCCTGATCCGGGAGCTGGCGGAGGAGACCGGCATCGACCTGGCCGGACTCGCCCCGCTCGTCCTGGCCCGCACCCTGGTGGCCGACCCCCGCCAGAGCGACCACGCGTGGGTCGCGACCACCGCGGCGCTGTTCCGGCTGCCGGGCGTCGTCCCGGCCGACGCCGGCGACGACGCGGCCGACGCCGCCTGGCTCCCCCTCACCACCAGCCTGGACGGCCTGGACGCCGCGCTCGTCGACCTCGGCGGCGTCCTGTACCCGGCGCACCGGCCGCTGCTGGCCACCGCGCTGGCCCACCTCGCCCTGACCGCCGACGACGACTGACAGACCGATCCGTCGGGCCCCTCTACCCCCACTACCTCGCAGGTCACCGGCACCTACCCCGGGGCCTACCGGGGGCAGAGGGGCCCGCCTACCCGGCCGGAGCCGGTAGGCCCCTGCGATAACCGCCTCCTAGCAACACCCCGATCCCCGGCGCAAGGTGTTGACCGTTGCCCATCGCAATAGGCAACGGTCAACACCCGCGCACCCGCCGACAGGCCCGGGTGCGTCCGGGTTGTGGATCAGACCGGACTTTGGTTCAGATCCCCTCCGGGGCAGTGCCGCAGCAGCGACTTGCGGTCGTACTCGCCGGACCTGATGTAGTCGGCCATGTACGGCGCCAACGACAGCACATCGTCCGTGATCGCAGCCGGGTGGTTGGCCAACTCCTCGTTCGGATACAGCGCCGCCAGCGCACGAGCGGCCAGTTCCACGGCGCGGGCACGGATCTCCTGATCTACATTCACGGCCCGGACCCTATCCAGGCTGGGGGGACCCTTCCCGAGCGGTTGGACCTGCCTCATACCTGACTCATACTCGCCTCCGCTACAACTCATACCTGTGTCAAACCCTGCTCTTATCTGGGTGTCCCCGTGTGTGAGCTGGGTGTGAGCGGCCCCCGGAGCGTACGGTCGCGGGATGGACATCCTGGCGGTGATCAACCAGAAGGGTGGCGTCGGCAAGACGTCCACCACGGTGAACCTCGGCGGCGCGCTCGCCGAGATGGGGTATCGGGTGCTGCTGGTGGACCTGGATCCGCAGGGGCACCTGACTGAGGCGTGTGGGGTGGCGGAGGCGACGCCGCCGGCGACGCTGGCCAAGACGCTGCTGATGGACGCGGACAAGGTCGCGGCCGAGGACGTGGAGCGGATCATCGCGCCGTGGCGGGAGCGGATCGACGTCATCCCGACCAACATCGACATGTTCCTGCTGGAGCGGGAGCTGTACCGGATGCGCGGCGTGGAGTGGCGCCTGGAACGCGTCCTGAAGGTCGTGGCGAGCCTCGACCGCTTCGACGTTTGCCTGATCGACTGCCAGCCGTCCCTGGGGGTGCTCACCGACAACGCCCTGGTGGCCGCCGGGCAGGGCTTGGTCCCGGTGCAGTCGGAGGACTCGGCGCTGCGCGCGCTCCGGTTGCTGCTGGAACAGATCGCCACCCTGGAGTCCGAGCTGCGCGTCCAGGTCGACCTGGTGGGGATGGTGGTCAACCTGTTCGACAAGCGGCGCGGCCAGATCGTCACCAGCACGCTGGAGACGCTGAAGACGATGCCGCTGCCGATCCTGGCCGTCATCAAGGACCTGGCCACGGTCCGGGAGGCGTGGCGGGAGGGCCTGCCGGTGGTGGAGTACGCGCCGGACTCCGCCTCGGCCGCCTCGTTCCGGGAACTCGCCCGCCAGCTCACCAGCGGCACCGACAGCGCCGAGGGCGGCGCGGCCGCGCCGGTGACCGCATGAGCGCACGCAAGAAGCCGATCGGGCCGCCCAAGGGCGCTGCGGAAACCGCCCAGGCCGCCCGGGACGTCCTCGGCAGCCGCCTCCGAGACGACTCCGACACAGGTACACCCGCCGATGAGGCGACTCACACACAGGTGTACACGTCTCATACCCCTGTCACACCAGCGTCGGAGGCGGGTCCGAGGCGACGGCAGGAACCGGCCGGGAAGACCCGCAAGACCTACTACCTCGCCGCCGACACGGTCTCGGCGCTGGACGATGCGGTGGCCCGGATCCGGTCCGCGCTCGGAGGCCGCGTCGATCGGCACGAGGCGATCGGCGCCATCATCGCCGCCGGCGCCGCGCAGACCGATCAGATCGTCGCCGCGCTCCGCGCAGAGCTCCTGCGCGACCTCGACCCCGGCAGCAGCGACCGGTAGCGGCGAGGGGAGCGCGCCTCGCGTACGCGTGCGAGTGCGGTCGCGCTCGTGCGGGCGCCTGGCGTCCCGGCCCGGGGTGCCGGCCCTCGCGGACCCGCACCCGTGCGGGCACACTGCCCGCATGGCGATGAGCGGACCCCAGCACTACAAGGAAGCGCAGCAGCTCCTGGAGGAGGCCCGTCACGAGCGGGACGAGACCCAGCGCGCCCGCAAGATCGACGAGGCCCAGGCGCACGCGGCCCTGGCGCTGGTGACCGCGACGCTGCACGCCGGGCAGGTCAGCCAGGACCACCTGCACGAGTGGCGGGTCCACGGAGTGAAGATCTAACCCTGTGACTTGACAATGTAAAGCCCGCGTGCGGTTTCCGGTCGGCGTCCGCACACCGCCCGCACCGCCGCGGGCCGCAGCGGGCGCGTGCGGCCCGCGCAACATCGCCCCCGACGACGGATGCCGGTCGGGGGCGGTTCGGCGCTGTGCGGCCCGCACAGCGCCTCCCGTGATCATCGTGGGCCGAGAGCGGTCCCCAGGTTCGCGGCGCGAGCGTAATGGCCCTGGAAGGCGACGGGGACGGTGGTGGTGGGGCCGTTGCGGTTCTTGGCCACGATGATGTCCATCTCGCCCGACCGGGGCGACTCCTTCTCGGTGACGTCCTCGCGGTGCAGCAGCATCACCACGTCGCTGTCCTGTTCGATCGCGCCGCTCTCGCGCATGTCGGCCATGGTCGGCTTCTTGTCCGAGCGGGCCTCGGACGCGCGGTTGAGCTGCGACAGCGCCACGACGGGGATCTCGAACTCGCGGGCCAGCAGCTTGAGGTTGCGGGAGATGTCGGCGACCTCGGTCTGCCGGTTCTCAAAGCCGCGGCGGCCGCCGCCGACGCCCTTGAGCAGCTGCAGGTAGTCGACCACCAGCAGCCGGGCCGGGCCGATCTCGGCGCGGTGGGCCATCCGGCGCAGACCGGCCCGGATGGTGTCGACCGTGACGTGCTCGCAGTCGTCGATCAGCAGGCCCGGGGAGGCGGCGATCCGCTCGCGGACCTTCACCGCCCGCTGCCAGTCCTCCTCCCGCAACTGGCGGCCGCGCAGCACGTTCAGCGGGATGCGCCCCTCGGCGGCCACCAGGCGCAGCAGCACCTCGCGGCGCTGCATCTCCACCGATGCGAAGTACGTCGAGGCGCCCTGCCGGAGCGCGGCGTGCCGGGCGATGTCCAGCGCCACCACGCTCTTGCCGACCGCCGGCCGGGCCCCGATCACGATGAGCTGGCCGGGCTGGAGACCTTCCAGCACCGGGTCCAGATCGATGTAGGGGACGGCGATGCGGGCCGGGTCGTCGGCCGGATCGGTGCCCAGCCAGTCGAACCCCTCATCGGCGGCCTGCAGCAGGTCCGGGACGTCGGCCGGGGCCGACTCCTGACGCAGCAGCTCCTCCTGAGCCCACGGGATCAGCTCCCCGGCGGGCACACCGCCGTGCGCGCGCTGCACGATCGCCGTGCCGACCTGGATCGCCCGGCGAAGGTCGCTGGCCTCCCGCACCAACTGCGCGTAGTACGTCGCGTTCGCCGCCGTGGGAACCGTCTGGATCAGCGTGTGCAGGTACGGGGCACCGCCGGTCCGGGCGCTCTCGCCCAGGCGGGCGAGCTCGCCGTTGACGGTCACCGCGTCGGCGGGCTCGCCCCGGCGGTGCAGCTGCAGGATCGCCTCGAACACCACACCGTGCGCGGGCCGGTAGAAGTCCACCGGCCCGATCAGCGCGGCCACCTCATCGATCGTGCCGGGCGCCAGCATCAGCCCGCCGAGCACGCCCCGCTCGGCGTCCAGGTCATGCGGCGGCGTGCGCAGCTCAGCACCATCGGCGTCATCAGGGACCGCGCGCAGCCCCGGCTCCGCACTCTGCTCAGGCATGCCAGATCTCCTCACGAGGCCGGGACGAGCGGGCGGGCGCACACGCACAGACCGATCACGTCGACGCCCTCGTACAGGTACCGGTCCCCCTCCGGCGCCCGCAGGTCGTGCCGGGGATCACCGCACCGCGGCCCGTACACCCGGCCTGCCGCCGGCGACGCGGGCGGCTCCGGCGGCAGATCCGCCAACCGGTGCGACAGCAACGCACGCGCGCTGTGCACCCGCGCGGGCAGATCCACCGTCAGACGCTCCGCCAGCAACTCCGGCGCCCACCCGGCAGCCAGCGCGGCCGCCACCGCGGGCGCCAGATCCCGCACCGTCCGGGCCCCCGGCGTCACCGGCGACGGCAACCCCGCCAGCAACTCGCGGGCCACCCCCAGGTCGTCTCCGGAGCGCCCGCCGACGTCGTCGGCACCCGCTCGCGGCGGCGGAACCCGCCGCGCCGCACCCGCCGCACCCTCCCGCACTCGGCTCGTCTCCTTGGGAAGTTCCCCCTCCCCCCGCGCCGAAGGCGCGTCCTCGACCTCGGTCCCCGCGCTCGCGGAACCCGTGTGACTGGGGGGACTGGAGGGGGGGTTCTTACGAACCCCCTTCTTATAAGGAGGAGGAGGCGTGGAGACCCCATCGGATGGGGCGTCAGGACCCCATGCATGGGGTCCTGAGACCCCATCGGAGCGACCTGCGGGAACACTGTTTTTGTCCCCTTTGCCGGTTCCACCGTTGGGGGCTTTGGTGGCTTTGCCCTGGTTGCTCCGATGGGGCGTTGACGCCCCATCGGCCTGAGCTGCGGTTTCTCGCTCCCGGGCGTAGTACTCGCCGAGCGTCTTGGGCAGCTTGAATCCGTCCGGCGCGACGTCGTGGATCACGTAGACGTTGGCGCCGCGCATGCCCCCATCCGTGGTGGACCGGTGGATTTCGATCGCGCCGAGCTTGGCCAGCTCCTGGAGGTACCTGCGGAGCGCCTTGCGGTCCTTGACGTCGATCAACTTCGCCAGCGCGGTCCACTCGACGTCCTCGACCAGTTGGCCGGTCGCCCACCAGTCCCGGTGCGCGGCGAGTGCCTCGTACAACGCGCGGGCCTTCGCCGATGCGTTCAGCATCACCCACAACGGCACGATCACGAACGGGCCGCTGCTCCGTCCCCGCGCGGCCCTGAACCGCTCGTCCTGCCCCTCGGACTCGTCATGCTGCGGCGCTGTCGTCACCGGGCATCCCCGCCAGTGGCGGAGGTGTCACAGGGCCTGTCACCCGCATTGGGTACTCTCATACTGAACGTCCTTCTCTGCTGGCAGTGGTGAAGCGACTTTGAGGGGCCGGGAGCGGGAACTCCCGGCCCTTCGCTTTGGTGCGACCCTAAGGTGACAGGCGGTTATTGCCGGTCCGCCGTTTGGACTGGCTAGTCGGCGGGCCATTCGTAGCTGAGCTCCCACTGATGAGCGGGGAGCACGATGTTGTTCACCTCGACCGCCCGCCCTGCCGAGGTGCGCGCCACCCGGGTGACAGCGATGACTCGCTGGTCCGGGGACAGCTTCAGCTTGTCCGCTTCGTGGGCATCGGGCGGCCGCACTTTGAGCGTCTCCGTGAAGACGGCCGGTGCGTGCCCAAGTTCCTCTAGGCGGGAGTAGGCGCCACCCGGTCCAGGGTCTGCCTCGGCCAGTGGAGTGCCGTCGGCGATCGACCATGGGATGTACGAGACGGCCAGCTGCACAGGGACGTCGTTGGCGAACATCGTGCGTCGCCGCGCCAAAACTTCGGCCCCTTCGTCGATCTCCAGCGTCTCGGCGACCTCGGCAGTTGCCGACGTCCGCTCAGGAGTTACGTCGGACCGCGGAGTCAGTCCGAGTGCGCGTAGTTCGGCATCGAAGGCCCCCCGGGCTTGGCTGGCCTCGCGGGTCTCGCGGCGCTGCCTGCCGACAGCCGCGCGATGGATCACCGGAATCTCGGTCACGTAGGTCCCCTTTCCTCGGTGCACGCGGACGAGCCCCTCAGCAAGAAGCACTTTCAGCGCCTTGTTCACCGTTGCTCGGTGTACTCCGAGGCGGTCCGCGAGCTGGTCTTCGGTGGGCAGCAGCTCGCCGCGTTGATACGCGCCCTGCTCGATGGAGTCGCGGATCCGGTCCGCGACCTCGCGGTACTGCCCGCGGGCCGTGTTGCTCATGCTGGGCACCCTACCTAGCTCGTAGTACGTAGCGTCTCCGCCACTTTTCCCTGTTGGCCTTCTTGCGTTCGCGAAGTACGTAGTACATAGTACATAGCGAAGCTTGATCAACGTCAAGCGGCCCCCGGCGATGGAGCGCCGGAGGCCGCGGTCGGACCAACCAGGACCCTTGGAAGGAGAGCTGGCCCGATGAGTTCCATGATGACGGCCCCGGACCCCGTGATGGGTGAGGCGGTGGCCGGGCTCGATGTGGCGCCGCTGGCGTGGGCGCTGGAGCGGATGACGCCGGCGCTGTGGGTGCCCGCGCCGGACGAGTCGGCGGAGGAGTGCGAGGCGCGCCGTCTGGCGGCGGCGGACATCCTCGACGACCTCCTGGCCGAGTACGAGGCCGACGAGTACGCCGAGGCGGTGGCGGCGTGAGCTGGCAGGAGGGAGACGCGGTCACGGGCGACGCCGTCCGTGCGGGCATCCTCACGGCCTTCGCCTTGTTCGGGGCGTCGGTCGTGGCCGGGGTCCTGATGGAGGGCGGTCCGGCGCGGCTGGCGCTGAGCGTTCTGGCGCCGCTGACGTCGCTGCTGGTGGGCGTGCACAGCGCCCGGTCCGCCCGGGACGGGGGTGGCCGGTGATGCGCCGGATCACGTCCCACGAGTGGGAGAACGAGCTGATGCCGCCGCGTCCGCGGACGCGGGCGGTGGTGTCGCTGCTGCCGGAGCCGTCGGTGCTGGCGATGGCCGCTGTGGGCAGCGCCGCCGTGGTGGCGGGGCTGGACTGGCTGCTGGTGCTGGCGATCGCGGTCGGCGTGTACGGGCAGGTGTTCCTGTCGCTGTGCGACCGGTTCGGGACGTCCTGCGAGACGGTCGACCACTGGGTGGGCGAGGGCGAGATGCCCGGGGGCATGACGCACTCCTGCCCGGACTGCCGGGACATCCCGTGGCGGGTGCTGTGGCGCCGGGGCGGTGGCCGGTGATGCGGGAGACGCAGACGACGCCGGCGGCGGCGGAGCGGGCGCGTGACCTGCTGGTGGGGGCGGCCAGGGTCCCCACGTTCAGCGAGGTGGGGCTGTCGGCGGTGCGGGACGCGCAGGTCGCGTCTGGGCACGCGGTGCTGGCGGTGGCCGAGGAGATCCCGGCGACGCGGGCTGAGATCGCCCAGGTGGCGGCGGCGGTCCGGGACCTGACCAAGACGCTGGAGTCGGTGCTGGGCGAGCTGGGCTCGCGGGTGACCGAGATCGAGCGGGTGCTCGACACGAACGCGGTGGAGCTGATCGGCGAGGTCAGCGAGGTGTGCACCGAGCTGGCCGAGATCAGCGCCGCGCTGCGTAAGCCGGAGCCGGTGCGGCCGAGGCGGCGCTGGCTGCTGGGGGGTGGCCGGTGATGGGGATCGGTGACCCGTTGGTGTTCGCGGTGGTGTTCGCCGCGCTGTACGCCGCCCACGAGGTCGGCGACCACTGGGTGCAGACGCACCACCAGGCGTGCGGGAAGGACGCGCGGGACCGTCGCGGCCGGCTGCTGTGCGGCCTGCACGTGGCGTCGCTGACCGCGACGAAGGCGGTCGCGCTGCTGCTGGTGGTGGTGGTGACGGGTGTGCATCTGGCGCCGTGGGCGGTGGGTGTGGGCCTGGCCGTGGACGCGGCCTCGCACTACTGGGCCGATCGCAGATTCACGCTGCAGGCCCTGGCGGCCCGGGTCGGCAAGGGCGGCTTCGCGCAGCTCGGCGACCCCGCGGCGGCGCCGGTG
Source organism: Spirillospora sp. CA-108201 (assembly GCF_050936235.1). Classification (NCBI taxonomy): domain Bacteria; kingdom Bacillati; phylum Actinomycetota; class Actinomycetes; order Streptosporangiales; family Thermomonosporaceae; genus Spirillospora; species Spirillospora sp. CA-108201. The sequence continues at coordinate 10,795 of NZ_JBNJNE010000003.1, forward strand.
GGGGTGGGCTCTTACGCCCTTGACCAGTCCTGGCATGTCGGGTGGCTGTTCATCGCCGCCCTGATTCTCAGCATCGGAGGTGCGGCATGAACGAGCCGGACAAGCTGATCGAGTTCTTCATCATCCTGACCGTGCAGGGCTTCAACGGGCAGGGCCTGAGCACCAGGACCGTCACCGCCGTCATGGCCTTCGCCGTGGGTGTGAGCCGGGCCCAGATGTACGAGTGGATGCTCGCGCAGGTCCCCCCGGAGTCCGCCGGCCTGCCAGTGGTGTTCTTCTCCGCCGAGCCCAACCGGGTCGCCGGCGCGGCCGCTCTGGGGGGTGGCCGGTGATGGGACGCAAGGACACCGAGCTGGACGTGGTGGCGGCCGTCCAGGCCCAGACCGCGCAGGCGGCGGCGCTGGCGGCGATCGAGGGGCAGGCGCGCCTGGCCGACCCGCGGCTGAACCCCGCGACGCGGGGCCACGCGGACGTTCTGCGCGGTGAGCAGTTGACCCGGGCGTTGGACGCCGAGCACGCGCGGCTGCTGCGTAGGCACCGGGTGGCCGACCGGCGCGCGGCCGAGGCGGAGGAGACCCTGGCGGCGATCGCGCTGGCGCGGCACGCGGCGTCGCCGGCGCGGTCGGTGCGGGCGCTGCACGCCGGGCGGAAGGTGTACGCGCGGCTGTCGCTGGCGGCCAGCGTGGTGCTGGCGGCCGGGTCGGCGATGGGCGTCGAGGCCGCCGCCGGGGTGCTGCACGCGCCGGGCGGCACCGGGTACGTGGCCGAGGTCGGGCTGACCGGGCTGGCCACGGCGGCGATCAGCTACCGGGCGCACCTGGCCGAGCATCGCGGCGAGCTGGGCGATGGCTGGCAGAAGCGGACGCTGTGGGCGCTGATGACGGTGCCGCTGCTGATCTCGATCGCCGCGAACCTGGGCACCAAGAACGCGCTCGGCGCGGCGTGCGCGCTGGGCGCGGCCGCGTTCAGCGTGCTGGCGTGCGTGGTCGCCGACCGCAGCGCCGCGGCGATGCAGAAGCGGGTCAAGGAAGTCTCGGACGAGGCCGAGGACACGATCCGGGCGACGGCGATGGGCGAGGACCTGTTCTCCCTCACCACCGACGCCCTGGACACCGACGACCTCGCCCCCGCCGGCACCCGCCGCATCGAGGCCCGGCCCGACGACGCCGCGGCGGTGGAGAGGCGCCCGGACGAGCGCGATCGCCCTCGCACGCGTACGCGTGAGGACGCCTCCGACGACGCCGCTGACGAAGCCCCGGCCGACGAGGGCCTGGACGACGTCGACCACCAGGAGCCGGGCGAGACCGACCCGGTCGCGGACGCGGCCCGCACGGGCGTGGACGAGCTGTCGGCGTGGCTGGCCAGCCAGGAACCGCCGGAGGAGGGCGCGGCGCCGCCTGCGGCCCCGGTGTCCGACGGCGGGCCGTCCGGCGCGGCCCGGGACCTGCCCGAGCACGAGCCGGACGACGGCCCCGACGACTCCCGGGACGACTCCCTGGACGGCGGGGGGCGCATCGACGGCGGCGCGATCTCCCGCGAGGGGGGTCAAATCGACCCTGACCGGTCCGGGCGGACCGAGCGGGCGGCCGAGGCGCGGCGCGCGGCGGGCGCGGCGACGCGGGGGCGGATCGCCGACTACCTGGACGACCACCCCTCCGCCACCAACCCTCGCATCGCGCACGCGCTGGGGCTGGACGTGTCGACGGTGAAACGACACCGCCGCGCCCTGCGCGCCCTGCGTCGCCGCCCGCTGGACGGAGGCGGCCGGTGATGGCGGCGACGCCGGAGGTGACGGTGCGGCACTTCGTGCACGTCGGCAAGCGCAAGAGCGGCCAGAGCGGCCGGACCGAGTGGCGCATGAAGTGCTCGTGCGGCGTGGAGGGCCTGGGGCGGCCGACGTGCCGCCAGGCCAACGGCGACCGCGACGACCACCTGCGTGAGGCGTCGGACGTGCCGCGCGGCCAGCAGTGCACCCAGCTCAAGGCGCACCGGATGCTGCCGGGCGAGCGGTGCGCGCTGTGCGCGGGGCAGCTGGGCCTGTTCGACCTGGACGAGATGGAGGTGCGGTGATGGCCACGCGCGGTGCGCGGCCTGGTGGACGGCCGGTACGCAGGCGGGAGCGCAGCGCGGCCCGCCGGGCGGCCTGGCACGCCGAGCGGCTGCAGCGGGCGCGGACCGCTGAGGAGCGGCTGGCCGCGGCGGCGGCCTTCCTGACCTCGGCGGCCGCGCACGCCCGCGGCGCGGGCGCTGCCAAGCAGGCGGCGGCCGAGGTCGCCGAGCACGCCCGGCAGGTGATGGGGCGGGCGGCGCTGCCCGAGGCGTCGCGGCGGCTGCACGAGGCGAAGCTGACCGCCGGCGGCACCGAGGCGGCGCGGCTGTCCAGCGCCCTGATGGTGCTGCGGTCGGCGATCGCCCGGCTGCCCGAGAGCGACCGGGACCGGCTCCGCGACTTCTACGCGGGCGAGCTGGCGGCCGAGGCGGCCCGGATCGGAGGTGGTCGGTGATGCCGATCGCCAACCCCTTCCAGAGCCCCGACCGCCGCCCCGACCGCGACGCCGGCCCCGCCGAGGGTGCGGACGCGGGGCAGGTCCCGGCGTCGTTCGGAAAGCCGGAGAGGCGCCCGGACGAGCGCGATCGCCCTCGCACGCGTACGCGTAAAGACACCGAAAACCGCCCCCAGAAGGCGGCCACGCCGCCGCACGGCGGCGGGCAGGGCACGGCCCGCGACGGCGGCCCCGCCGAGGGGCCCGGCGCGGCTGAGGACGTCTCAGCGCCGCCCGCCGAAACCGGCGCCGTCGTCGAGGCCGACGCCGATGCCGGCGGCGGGCCTGGCGGCGAGGTGGTGCCGCTGTTCCCCAAGGACCAGGACGCCGCCGAGCCGGGCGAGGGGCCCGGACGGGGCGAGCTGGTGCCGGCGGCGCTGGCCGAGGCCGCCCAGGTCTGGTGGGCCGAGGCCTCGACCACGGTCAGCCAGGCGCTGGACGGGTCGGTGTACCGGGCCCGTCCGCCGGCGCTGCGCGACAGCGCGGTCCGGCTGCAGCGCGCCGAGTGGTCGGGCGGCATGCCGCTGCTGCGGTGGGCGGGCTGGATCTACGGCTACCCGGCGCTGGCGGTGCGGGCGGTGCTGATGTGCGCGCTGTGGCTACTGGACCACCCCACCCGGCTCCTCATCCTGGCGGGCGTCATCGCGGCCGCCCTCTACCTCTGAACCTTCACGAAGGAGATCTGTCATGGACTTCGCTGTCGCGATCGCCGCCGGCGGGCTGTACTTCGTCCTGGGCCGCAAGCTCACCGGGAACTGGGCGACCAAGGCCTGGTTCCTGCGCCCGGCGATGCTGCTGGTCTGCGCTGCGGCGCTGGCCAACACCGTCATCGGGATCTTTGGGGCGCGCCTGTTCGGCGCGGTCCTGGGCCTGATCGGCGGCTGGTTCGGCGCGTCGGCCGCGCTGATGGCCGGGGTCGTGGGGCTGCTGCTGCTGGTGGGCACCGCCCTGGACCTCAAGGACAAGCGCCCCGACGGGATCGCCAAGACCGGCCTGGTGCTGCTGCCGATCCTGGCGATGGTGGCCTCGGGGCCGCTGGCCGCGCAGGGCCTGGGCCTGTTCGACTCGATCGCGCAGGCCGGGGAGACCGGCCTGGGCACGATGATCGGCGGCTGACCCGATGACCATCATCATCGCGCTGATCGTCGCGCACATCGTCACGCGGGCCTGGGACGAATCAAAGGCCCGCGGCGCCGAGGCGCGGCAGCGGGTCGCCGACCGCCGCGACGAGGCCCGCCAGCGCCGCCAGGAGGCGCGGGAGGCGCGGGCCGAGCGGCTGGAGACCGCCCGCCGGTACGGCCCCAGCGACCCGCTGTGGTGGGTGTGGGCCACCGGGTGGGCGGCGGCCGCGACCGTCAGCGCCGTGGGCGCGGGCGTGGTCGGCGCCCGCGACGGCGCCCGCCTCGGAGCCCGGGACGGCTACCGGATCGGCAAGGAGAAGGCCGCCTCCCGCGCCGCCCGCAAGCGCGGCGAGCACGACGCCTACGAGCGCGGCCGCGCCGCCGGCGCCGAGGACGCCGGGGAGCGCCTGGCCGACGACGCGGTGACGGTCGAGCCGTGCCCGCGCTGCGGCACGCTGCTGCCCGACCCGGCCGCCTGCGACTGCCGCCCCACCCGCAGGCCCACCAACGGCCCCGGCCCGGCCGAGGACCGCCCCCCGAACACGGGCGGCGACACAAGCGGGGACTTCACCGCCCCCTTCCAGGACCGGGCCGACAAGCCCGAGCCCGAGGTCATCGACGCCGAGGTCGTCGGCGACTTCACCACCAATGAGAGGAACGGCGATATGGCTCAGCTCACCAGCGGGATGTCCGGCGGCGACGGCGAGGGCTACGGCTCCACCATCACCGCGCTGAACGAGATCAAGGCGCTGCTGCAGCAGGTGTCGGACGTGGTCACCGACCTCGGCGACACGCTGGTGTCGCGCAAGGTCGACTCGGAGACCACCAGCGGCGTCTGCGACGTCGACGACCACCTGCAGGCCGCCGTCCAGGCGGTCGAGCACACCCTCAAGCACGCCCAGGACAAGCACGAGCCGGTCGCGGCCGCGATCGCCGGCGCGGGCGGCTCCGGCCAGATCGCCGAGACCGACTGGTACGACGACCTGTAAGCGGGCCGGTCGGCTGCGTGGCCGGCCCGCGCGCGCTCACAAGCTCGCGGACCGGTCACGGAACCTACCGCCCCGCAACCTCCGGGGTTTCCGAACTGGAAAGGGCGATCGTGACCAGCACCAGGACGCGCAAGACTGCCAAGGCCAAGACCGCGCAGCACACCAAGGCCGAATCCGCCAAGGCCGAATCCGCCAAGGCGAAGGCTGCCAAGGACAGGGCCGCCCGGGCGGCCGACGCCGCGGCGGCCGAGGACCAGGAGGAGGCGGAGGAGACGCCGGCGCCGCTGGACCAGGCGCACCGGGAGGCGCGGCGGCTGGTGGTCCGCTACCGGCGCCAGCTCGCGCCGATCGCGGCGCTCGCCGCGACGCAGGCGGCCGGGTCGGCGGCGGCCGCCGCCGACGGCGCCGCCGCGGTGGGCGTGCTCGCGGCGACCGGCGCCGCGACCGGCATCGCCTACGCGGTCGGGCGCAGCCGCCTGGGGCGGTGGAGCCGCGCCTACGCCGCGGTCGCCTGCACCGCCTCGATGTCCTGGCAGGCCGCCGCCGCCGCAGTCGGCGCCGACCACCTGCAGGCGCTGCTGTGGCTGGGAGGCGGCGTGCTGGCGCTGCCGTGGTGGATCCGGCACTCCGAGCGGACCCCCGACGTGACCGCCGAACAGGCGGTCCAGGACGCCGCGCCCGCGCCGGAGGCGCCGGCGGCGCCGGACTGGCGCACCGTGCGGTGGGGCACCTACCTGGCAGCCCAGGGCCGCGCCCTGCCCGGCTCCAAGATCAGCGACATCGCCGAGATCGGCTACGGGTGGACCGCGACCGTGGACCTGCCGCGCGGCGAGCACTGGGAGAAGGTCACCGGCTGCCTGGCCACCATCGCCAGCGTGTTCGACCTGGGTGACGGGCGGGTGCTGGCCGAGCCCGTGCACGGCGCGCCGGTCTACCGGGCCCGCCTCACCGTGCTGACCACCAGCCCGCTGGAGAAGGTCACCAAGTGGGCCGGGCCGGGCCTGGACCCGGCCGAGGGCACCTTCCCCGCGGCGGTCACCGCCGACGGCGAGCACCTGCCCTGGCGGCTGTGGTGGCCGGGCGCGGGCATGTGCCACGGACTCATCGCCGGCACCACCGGCTCGGGCAAGTCCGCGGCGCTGGACCTGGTGCTGTCGGAGATCGCCATGTCCGACCGCCTCATCCCGGTGATCATCGACGGGTCCGGCGGGATGAGCCTGCCCGACTGGATCCCCCACGTCCCCTACCAGGCCACCACCATTGAGGAGGCCATCGAGCTGCTGGAGCGGCTCGTCGCGGCGATGGACGCGCGGTTCGACCAGCTCCGCAAGGTCCGCTGGACCGACAAGCACGGCCGCGCCCGCGTCGGCCGCAACTCGGTCGACCCGACGCCCGACATGCCCGGCATCGCGATCATCATCGACGAGGCGCACCGGCTGCTGATGGACGCCGACCACGGCAAGCAGATCCGCCGCCTGGTGGAGATCATCACGCAGATGGGCCGCAAGGTCGCCTTCTCAGTGATCCTGGCCACGCAGCAGGCGTCGGTGTCCCAGCTCGGCGGCAGCTCGGTGATCCGCGACATGTGCAAGGGCGGCAACGTCATCGCGCTGCGCACCGGGGAGCGGGTCAGCGGCGGCATGGTCGGCAACGTCGCGCTGCCCGAACCGCTGCACACCCTCCCGCTGGAGTGGCCCGACGGGTCGCCCACCCAGGGCCTGTGCTACGTCACCACCGCCCGCGCGATCCGGTCCCGCACCCTGTGGGTCGAGGACCCCTACGCGTGCGCCACCGGGCAGACCGAGGTCCGCCTGGACGCACTCACCCGCAAGCACCTGGACGCCGCCAAGACCCGGACCGAGCCCGCCGCCGGCGACGCGCCGCCGCCCGGGGAGCTGGCCGCCCGCGCCCGCACCGCGCTCGACGACGGCACCCCCGCCGACCCCGCCGAGATCGCCCGCGCCACCGGCATGACCTGGCGGCAGGCCAAGACCGCCCTCGCCGAGCTCCACACCAACGCCTGAACCCCAACCGAAGGAGGAACCCATGTCCCGCATCTCCAACAGGGCCGCCGCCGAACAGGCGGCCCGCGACCTTGAGGAACAGTTCCGTCCCGGCACCGCAGTGAGGCACCTCCAGGACACCGGCAGGCGTGGGACCGTCCGCGCCGCACGCGCCGGCAAGGCGGTCCGCGTCGCCCGCATGGCCTCCGGCTACGAGGTCGAGGTCCACGTCGTCTGGGAGCAGACCGGACCGATGTGGTCCAACCCCGACAACCTCGCCGCCGACAGCGCCTGAACACCAGACCAGGCGGCCCCGCCACGTGAGCACACACGCGGCAGGGCCCGGATCGCAAAACCAACCGCTCTGAGGAAGGACACGACCCAATGCACATCATCGCCCTGATCTCCGGCCCCGTCACATCGGCCTGCTCCTGCCCCGGCTGCTCCACCTGCGGAGGCGGCGGCACCGTGCCCGGCGGCGGCACCTGCCCCGCTTGCGGCGGCTCGCGCAAGTGCTCCCACGGCGGCGGCCGCTGACCGGACAGCCCCCCGACACGACAAGGAGAGATCACCATGGGCAAGAAGTGCGACGGGGCCTCGGTCGGTGTGCTGGTCACCGACGGGCTCGACCGGGTGCTGATCGGCACCCGCGCGGACGGCGCCGGGCAGGCGCCGGTCGCCGGCCACGTGTGGGACGCCCACAGCTCCTACCGGGACGCGGCGGTCGCCGAGGTCCGGGAGGAGACCGGGCTGCACGTCACCGCGCTGGAGTACGTGTGCGGCGGCTACCGGCCCAACCGGTGCAGGCGCGGCGACGGGCCCAACGGCCCCGGCCACATGTGGGAGGTCTACCGCGCCACCGCCACCGGCAGCCCCGGCAGTGCGGACGGCTCCATGGTCGGCCTGCGGTTCGCGACCGGATCCGAGATACGCGCCCTCGCCGCCTGGACCGTGCAGCGCGCCCTGGGCCGAGTGGACGCCGGCGACTGGCGCACCATGCCGGGCCTGGAGCCGGTCTGGGTGCGCTGGATGCACGAGACCGGATACGCCGTGCTCGGTCAGGACGACCTGCGCGCCGTGCAGGCCCGGCTCATCGAGGCCGAGGCATGAACGGCCGGCCCTGCCCGACCTGCCGCCGCTGCACCCGGTGGAACGGCAGAGAAGGCGGCACGGGCCTCTCCCGTGACGTGTGGCGATGCCCGAGCGGCCACACCCACACCACGCCATGCAACAAGTAGGCCCACAGCCCAGGGAGACAGCAATGCCTGACACCACCTGCCCGACCTGCAACGGCAACCCGCGTCAGGGCTACGCAGACAGCGAAGGCCGATCCGGCACGCTGGTCTGCCCGGGCTGTTCCGGGACCGGCAAGGTCCCCGCGCCCCGGCGCTGACCCCAACACCGAAGAGGGCCGCTTCCCCGACGCCGGGGAGCGGCCCTCTTCTGGTGTCTTCAGAGCTGGGTTATGGACGGCCGCGGCGATAGCGGCGAGCGACAGCGTGAGGACGAAGGAAGAGAGCGCAGGCCGGCGGGCGGTTCCCCGGCCGGGGCGCTTGCATGCGCCACGGGCGCCGTACCGAACCGGACTCGCAGACGATCTAGCACAGAGCAAGATGGCGATCAGGTACCTGATCGTTGTCTCGGGCTTGACGCCCGAGGTGATCACCCGCCTACCGTCGTCGGGTGATCAGCCCGTCCCCTGGATCGCGGGGACGGCGGCCAGCTGGGGGAGGCTCGGGGTGTCCGATGGGGTGGACGGCGCTGAGGACACCGCCGTCGTCGACCCGCCGCGGCCGGTGCGGCGGCGCCGGGTGGCTGGCGGCCGCCGGGCGCAGTGCAAGGTGCGGTTCACCGCGGCGGAGGCCGAACGCGTCGCCGAGGCGGCGGCCGCGGCCGGGATGACGGTGCCGAACCTGGTCGCCGAGACCATGCTGCGGTCGCTGGAGGGCGGCGGCGGGTTCTCGGTGGTCGAGCGGCGGGCGCTGGTGAACGAGTTGGGCAAGGTGCGACGGCTGCTGACGAGGGTCGGCGCGAACCTCAACCAGCTCGCGGCGGCCGCCAACTCCGGCAGGGCCCCGGCCAAGGGGGCGGTGGAGGCGACCATGGACGCGGTGATGCGGCTGGTCGTCCGGGTGGACGCGGTGGTCTCCCCGCTGGAGAGCCGCCGCCGATGAACAACAAGATCATGAAGCACGGGCACAGCATCGGCGGCCTGGTCCGCTACCTGTTCGGGCCCGGCGACTCCAACGAGCACACCGGCCAGCGGATCATCGCGGCCGCCGACACCTTGGACATCGCCGACGGGACCCGGCTGGACCGCCCCGAGCATCGTGCGCAGATCCTGGACCTGGCCCTGGATCTGGACGCCCACCGCCGGCTGGCCGGAGTGGTCCCGCCCGAGGGGTGGGTCTGGCACTGCGCGATCTCACTGCCTCCCGGCGAGACGCTCACCGACGGGCAGTGGGGCCAGGCCGCCCGGACCGCGATCCGCCGGCTGGGATTCGACCCCGACGAGGGCAGCGGCCGGGCGGGCTGCCGGTGGATCGCCGTCCACCACGGCCCCTCCGCCAAGGGCAATGACCACATCCACCTGGCGGTCAACCTGGTCCGCGAGGACGGCCGGGTGGCCCGCCCGGGCCGCGACCGCATGGCCATGTCGCGGGTGTGCGCTGAACTGGAACGCCAGTTCGGGCTGCACGTCGTCGAGGGCCGGCCCGGTCGCGGGATGCCCGGCTACACCCGCGCCGCCACAGAACGCGCAGCCCGCGCCCACCGCCACGCCACCAAGACCCGCGCGCAGGGCCGTAACGTCGGCGATGACGTGGGCACGGCTGTCCCCGAGACCGTCACGCTGGCCCGCAAGGTCCGCGCCGCCGCGACCGCCGCCAGCGCCGAGGCCGAGTTCGTCCAGGCCGCGTTGGACGTCGGGATCTGGCTCCGTCCCCGCTACGGCCGAGGCGACCACGGCCAGGTCGTCGGGTACTCCGCCGCGCTCCCTGCCGACGGCACCGGGCAGGCGGGGCCGATCTGGTACGGCGGCGGGAAACTCGCCGCCGACCTGTCCCTGCCCCGGCTGCGCGCCCGGTGGACCACGACGCCCAAGGCGACGCCGCCCGGCGCGCTGCCCGCCTGGCAGCACGCAAACGACCTCGCCACCAGCGGTCCCGCCCGCACGGGCGACCCCGCGCGCCTCGATGCCGCACCATCCGTCGACGAGCCCGCCGGGCAAGACGCTGGACAGTGGCAGCAGGCCGCAGGCCGTGTCGGCGCCGCTGCCCGCGCCCTGGACGACCTGCCGCACGGCGACCTCGCGGGATGGGCGGCGGCCGCGTCCGATACCGCCGGGCTGCTGAGCCTGCTGGCCGACCACGTCGACGACGGCGAACTGGCCGACGAGCTGGCGGCCGCCGCATACACGCTGGCGTGGTCAGCACAGACACCCCGCTCCCCGCACACCCACGCCCACCATGGCGCTCACCACGGCGCTCACCATCTCCGGGCCCCTGTGCGATCAGATCTGGCCGAGGTCGCCCGGTTCGTCCGCACCGCCACCCGCCGCGGCGGCACGGCCGAGGACGCCGCGGTCGCGGTGGCGATCGCCGCGCTGGCCCTGGCCCTACTCGCCGTGGTCCGCCTCATCCAGGCATGGCACGCCCACCAGCACCACCACCGACAGGCCGCCGTTCTGCACACCGGATCCAGGCGCTGCCGGACCGCCGTCCGCGCCCACGTGGCCACTGCCGTACCACCCTGGCAGCGTCGCCCCCACGGCGCCGCCGGCGACGCCGCCCTGCGCCGCCAGGCCGACCACGCCGCCGCCGAACTGGCCCGCTTCACCGAGGTCGAGGCCCGCGGCGACGTCCTGCTGCAGCAGGCCCACGCCGGCGAAGGCCCGGCCGCCTCCCGGCTGCGCGACCGGGCCGCCGCGCTCGCCGCCGCGGCCGCCGCCGAGACCGAGTTGCCCGCAGCCCGGACCCGGCTCGCCGCCGCCCTGGCCGATCAGGAAGCCGCCTGGGCCCGGCTGGCCGAGCTGGCCCCGCTCACCGACTGCGGCCGCCTGGCGCTGCGCGCGCACGGAACCAGCCGAGCCCAGCTCGCCCAAGACCAGGCCGCCGCCCGTGACCGTCTCGCCGCCGCGACCACCGCCGAACACAAAGCCCGCACCCGCCTGGCCGACCTCGCCCTGCAGGCCGCCGCCCCGTTCAGCGGCGACCAAGGCCCGCCCGCCCGGTCGGCCTGGCGGGACGGCGCCGCCACCGCCGAGCACACCGACCTGACCGCCAACTGGCCCGAGCACCTCGCCGCGGCGATCGCCGCCGACGTCGACACCGCGCCCGACCGGGCGGCCGGGCTGACCGCCGAGACCCGCGCCGCCCGCCGCATCCTCCGCACCTCCACCCGGATGCGCGGCCCCGTCAACGCCGCACAGGCACGCCAGCAACTCACCGAGCTGCGCACCGAACAGGCCACTCGCGCCACCCTCCCGGCCGACCGCGCCGACCACGAAAAGCAGCAACGCCTGCAGCACGCCGCCGCCCAACCCCAAGCAGCGCCGCGCCGGAGCGACCCGCACCGCCACCACGGCCCCGATCAGGGGCCCGGCCGCGGACGAGGCGGAGGGCTCGGCCGTTAGCCGGCCACGGCGGCAGGGTTAGGGAATTCACTCGCCACCCGCCGCGACCTAACCCACCGGCTGAGCTGCGAAGAGTTAAGACAGTGAGATGGCTCGGAGGAGTTAAGGCGCCAGGGCCGAGAGGTGCCCCTACAGCTCCCCGGAGCGGACCCGCGACCCAACTAACCCCCAGAAACCCGGGGGCCCTTGGGCAAGCCATCTGCGTGCGGACCATAACGACTGGCTCAGGCCGTGCGCGGGACATCCCGAGATGGCTACGGGCCGCGCATCATCCCCGGCGCGGGGACCGGTCGCCGGCGCGCCCCGTGTCTCGGCCCCGACAGCCGCGGCGGCCTCGGGCCCGGCAGGCCCGGGAAGCGGGCGCGGCCTGCCGCGCCCGAGGCCGCCTTCCCTCATTCGGATCGTCTCGGCGGCCGTTGCTGTTGGGTGTTGCCGTTCGGACGGCCCTCCGGCCGCTGTCTAGGCAGGTCAACACACCAGCGGCGTTCACCGTTCCGTCACCGCGTTCGGTCAGCCGTCACGCGGCGGGCGCGCCATGCCCTGGTTCTGCAGGCCGGGCCGCAGTAGCGGGCGTCAATCCTGCGCCCGGCCGTGCGGACCAGGCCACCGCACACGGGACAGACCGGATCGGTCCCGGCCAGCAGTGCCCTGGCCTCCGCGACCGCCCGGGGCCGGCGAACGTGCCAGAACCTCCAGGATGCGGCTCGGCACGAGGCTGAGCAGAACCGCTGCCCCTTGCGGGCCAGGATCGGCAGCGGGCGCCGGCAGTCCTGCCACTGGCACCGGGGCACGGCCATGCCCGGACGATGCCCAACGGACATGGTCATCACACGGCCGCCGACGGCTCGCCCGCTCCTGGCCTGATGCGCTTTGCCGGATACGGCTGGCGGCCCACAATGGTCCCGGTACACGCGAGAGGGAGGATCAGGCGATGGCGAGACGGTGGCGGGATGACTCGATGGTGCGGGCCCGGTGGGTGCTGCTGGCGCTCGGCGCGGCCGCCGTCGCCCTGACGTTCGTGGTGACCGGTGATCTCACGGTCAGGTTCACGGCAGGGTTCGCCTACGGGATCGGTCTGGCCGTCCTGGGGGCCAGTGAGCGGATCATCGTGAGCACGAGGTCCCGGCCCGAGACGCGCCTGGCGGCCGCTCGGCAGGGCTCCGTCGAGCGCTGACCCGGCCGGGGCGTTTCGGGTTTGTCCGCCCGGCCGGGCGGAGATGCGAGCAAATCGCCCCCGGCCGTGTGAGAGTGGCCTGTCAGTACCGGGCGATCTGGAAAGGGCCCAACCATGTTCACCGGCGTGATCAACCTCGCCAACAGTCTGGCCGTCAGGGTGATCCTGGCGGCGCCGTCCCCTTCCCCCAAGCCGGGGGAGCCGGACACCGACGGCCTGGCGACGTGGCTACGGTCGTTCTTCGGCCCGCTGTTCCTGGTGATCGTGGGCATCGTGGCGATCTTCTTCCTGTTCACCCGGGAGATCACCCGCTTCGTGCAGTTCATCGTGCTGGCCATCGCGATCTCGGTCATCTTCTACTTCCCCGGGATCCTGCCCGCGCTGGCCGGGGCGATCGTCAAGGCGCTGGGCATCGAGACGTCGTGACCGCGTCCTGGCACGGCCGGGCGGTCAAGCACGCGCGTTGAGTACGACCAAGACCAGCATCGCCGCCGTGGCCAGGACGAACGCGACCGTATCGGCGCGGCGAAGCAGCGCCAGGACCAGGACGGCGCCGGCGCCCGGCCCGCCGCCCCGCACTTTGAAGCGGATGGTGCCGCGCCGCCGGAGCATCCCGCCGCCGCGCAGCAGGAACGGCGCTCCGAACCCGAACGCCACCAGCAGCACCACGAGGGAAAGCAGACTCCACCCCATGCCGCCCATCATGGCGTCTCGTGACGACGGTGGGGGAGTGGTGGTCGAGGGCCTCGGCGAGGCGGCCGGGCCGGTCGGCTCGTAGAGGTCCCGAAGGGGGACCGGGGAAGAGCAGCCGGGAAGAGCAGTACGAAAGCAACCAGGGCGTCGCAGACGGTTGAGCGAATCGCGGGGGTAGACTCAGCGGAGTCCCTTCGGGACTCCGCTGTACAGCCCCGAGTCGGCTCCCTGGCCGTGATCACGTCTGATCGGGGCCGCCCGCTCAGTCCTTGCGGCGCCGCCGGCGGGCCGTCCCCGGGTCGTACTCCGGGCTCTCTCCGAAGTCCTCGATGATCTCCCCCACCGGATCGGCTGGTGCCGGCGGCGGGTTGTCCGCGGCGGGGCGCGGCACGGGCGGCGGAGGCGGCCATGTCGCGGGTTGCGACGGCGGCTCAGGGGCCCGGGAAGCGTCCCCGGGCGGCCGGTGCGGCGGCGGAGGCGGCCCGTAGGAGGCGTACGGGTCGGACGGCGGCGGCGGGCCCTCAGCGGCGCTCTCAGCGGCTCTGTGGCCGCCGCGGGGCGGATACAGGTCCTCGGCGTCCGGGACGTCGGAGGGGATCGGCAGCCAGGGCGCTTGAACCAGCCGCCATGCGCCGTCGATGTAGGTCAGCGCGCGGCCTGGTACGGGCGCGACGCCGAGCGCCTTGTGCCAGTCGTCGCCCGCCAGATCGAAACTCATTTTGGCGCCGGAGCCGGACAGGGGCCCGAACGTGACGCGGTCCAGGAGCTGGTCACGCATGGCGCCGGGTACGGCGTCCTTGGCGTCGGGCCGCTGCGTGATCACCCACAGGATCACCCCGGCTTCCAGGGCCTGGCGCGCGAGGGTGTCCAGCACGCCCGCCAGGTCCGGGCAGGACAGCAGCACCTGTTGGATCTCGTCCAGCAGCAGCAGGGCGCGGGGATGGCGCGGCCGCGACGTCGAGGTCCCGGCCCGCCAGGCGAGGAGCTCGGCGTACCGGTCGCGGACCAGCGGCGCCACCAGGTCCACCAGGACCCGGCGCCACTCGTCCGGCTCGTGCGCGACGGCGTGCACGCCCTGGCGGCCGATCAGGGGCGCCATGGAGCCCGAGCCCTTGCCGTCGATCGACCACACGCCGCCAGGCCAAACGCCGTGCGTCAGGCCGTCGACCACCCACGCCCGCACCCCCGAGGACTTGCCGTGCTGCGTCCCGCCCACGATCAGCGTGTGGTTGCGCGGCTGGTGGAGCGCGACCGGCAGGCCGTCCAGCGTCGCGTCGGCGTCCTCGGCGTGCGTCTGGCCGAGGACGAACGCGCCGGCGCCCTGGCCGAAGTCCCGCGCCGCCAGCAGGCGCGGCAGCGACGGCACCCGTTCGACCACCAAACGACAGTTCACGTGATCCCAGGTGGAGGCGTAGTCCGGGCGGCGGGCCGCCTGGCCCGGTGTGCGCGGCGGCGGCCCGCACAGCTCCCACATCATCCGCTCGACCAGGTCGTCGCGCCGAGTGTCGCGGTGCGCGGCCCACTCGGCGGGATAGGAGACCATGACCCGCTGCATGGTCAGGCCCTTCCACAGCGCCCGCCCGACCCGGACGTCTTCGGTGCCGGCGACGGCGCGGGCGCCGATCCGCAGCCGCGCCAGCAGCCGCGCCCGCGCCCGGATCGGGATCGTCAGGACGGCCAGCTCGGCCAGCGCCACCAGGACCACGGCGCCGACCACCACGGCCGCGACGGGCGAGGCGGCCGCCAGCGCGGCCGCGGGGATGAGCGCGGCCGCCAGGCCGTAGAAGGTGAGCCAGCCCCGCGCGCTGATCGCGGCGGCCGCGCGCCGGTCGGCCGGGTCGGCGTCGGCGGCCCGGCGCCAGGTCCGCAGCCAGGCCAGCCCGGCGCCGATCGGCATCAGCGCCGCGGCGGCGGCCGCCGTCACGGGCGAGGGCAGACCGCGCCCCACCCACACCGCCACGGCCGCGACCAGGGAGACCGCCCACCCCCAGTACGCCCCGTCCCGGGCGGCGTTGACGAGCTCCCGCACCACCGGGTTGGCCTCGGCCCGGTCGACCGCCAGCACCCACGACCGCATCACCGCGCGACCGTCCCGCCCGCCGTCCGGGCGGCGTCCGCGCGGCGCGCGAGCACCACCGCCCCGGCGCCGGCGATGTCCCACGCCGCCCGCTCGTGATCCCGTTCGCCGCGCCGCGCCTCGTTGGGGCCCCACGCGGCCGGGCGGCCGCCGAGACGGCCCTTGGCTGGCCACAGTTCGGGCGGGTAGTGGTCGGCGACCGGCCGCGCCCGCCCGTGCCCCGCCGCGCGGATCAGGATCGTCCCGGGGTCGTAGCTGATCAGTCCGGCCATGAGCTGGCGCGGGATCAGCCAATCGGCCAGTGCGATCCGCCGACCGACCGGCGGCACCATCACCTCGCACGCCAGGTGCACCGGCCCGCCGCCGCCCTGGCGGTACCGGTCGATCGTGCTCTCGACCTGATCCACGACGCGCCGCATGTACCGGGCCCACGCGGCGACGTCGTCGACGTCGTCGACGGCCGCCGGATCGGGCCGCCCGCCGGAGTCGACCGGGCCGAGCGTCCAGCCGTCCACCGCCGCGCCGCCAGCGCGCAGCACGCCGGCGGTCCACCGCCGCCCCGGATCGACCCCCAACACCGCCACATCCGGCCCGCCGCCCGCGGCCTGGCCCTCGTTCACTGCCGGGCTCCCGGCATCTCCCAGATCACCACGCGGGCCCTGACGATCGGCGCCGTGCTGGTCATGTGCGCTTCCACGATCGTCAGTCGCGCCACCCGGCCCGCGGCGGTCAGCACGCACACCACGTCCCCCTCGTCCACCTCAACCTCGTCGGTGCCCTCCGTCGCCGCCGCGTCCCGGCACCGGGCCGCCCCGGGCTCGCTCCCGGGGCGCATCAGCACGACGTGCGCGTCCGACTCGGCCTCCACCATCGGCTTGAGCCAGTCGCCCCGGATGTCGGGCACCCCGCTTCGCTCCGACAGGCGCGGCGGTGTGACGTCCAGATCCCGCTCGGCGCTCGGACCGTCCAGCGTCAGCGTCCCCCGCCACCGCACGACCGGCGCCGCCGGCAGCGCCGAGCTGGCCGCCGGAGCGGACGGCGCCGGCGACGCCGAGGGCGCGGGTGGCGGCGCCGTGGTGCGCTCCGCCGGCGGGGCGGCGGCCGCGCGCTTGTCCGGCCCGCCGCCGTCTCCGGAGGTGACGGCGAACGCGACCGCCAGGACCGCGACCAGCAGTACCGCGCCGACCGCGCCCGCGATCCACACATGCCGCATCGTCAGGCCATCGCTGGCGCTTTCGTCATGATCTGGCGTTGACCCGTTCATCACCGATCACCCTTGTGCGCGGCGGTGCCATGGTCAACCGGACCGCCGAGGCGAAAGAAGCTGATACCTGGCGGCGTGTGGACGGCCGGGCCGGGACTGGCCCGGCCGTCCACACGAAAGCGGTGCGGTATTTGCGACCCCGAGGCGATAGCCCCCCGTGAAGGACGCTCACAGGATGGGCTGATGATCGATCCGCGGCTGGCATCAGCATTCCTGCTCCCGAACGTCCCCCTGGCGGCACTCGGCGGCGTCTTCTCCGGCTTGGCAGAGGCCGGCCATCACAACTGGTTCATGGGGGTCCTGGGCGGCCTGTGCGTCAGTGTCGCCGTCATGATCTTTTCCGTCTATCTCGTGCTGCTCGACGGTTCTCTGGAAGGCCGCCGCCCGAGATATCTGCTCTGGGGCTGCCTGGCGCTGGCGACGGTGGCGGCGTTCCTGGCGGGCATGAGTGTGCTTTCCGAGCTCGCCTGGCCGATGCGGTGGGGGCTGTCACTGCTGTGCCTGCTGCCCCTGCTCCTCACCCGAGCCGCGCTTCGCACGGCCCGTGACCATGACCGCGCTTGACCCCCAACAGCCCAATTCGGCAACGCATCGCGTGCGTCCTTCAGGGCCCTGTTGCCAGGTTCCCTTATGCCCTCTCCGCCGGCGGCCCCATGGTCTGCGGCCGGAGCGGCAGCATGGGCACGGACCGCTCGTGTCCGAGGGGAACGACCGTGTGCGCACACGCCGGTGCGGCACCTCGATGCGGGTGGAGCTCGTGTGCGCACGCGAGCTCCACCCGTGGTCATCGCCCCGGGCTGTGTGCGCCTGCTCTGGCGGTCGTGGCACCTCCGCACATCCTCGCTTGCCCCCGCTTAGTCCAAGGCGTACGGGTTGATCTCGGTGTACCGGTCGTCGGCTTCGGTAAGGTCGAAGCCCTCTTCCCAGTCGACAGGTTTCGGCCAGTTCATCGGTCCGCCGACGCGGATCTGGGGGTGTTCCCAGCGTGGTTCGGCGACGCAGAACGCGTGTGTCGGCGCCGGTTCGTCTCCCTCGCGGACGAAGTGGTCGTCGTAGATGAGGAAGTTGCCCATGTCGTCGCGGTCCTCGCGGATCTCTTCGGGCAGCGTGACCACTCGCGTGATCTCATCGGCTTCGTCGTCCACCTCGACCATCACCGGCATCACGTACCGGACCCACCGCTTCGCCATTGGAGCCGCCTTCCGCGTCTTGGAGTCGGGGCGGCACGCTATCGAGGCCGGCCCCGGGCAAGACGGGTGTTCCTGATTCAGGCGCACATCTGTACGGTTCCCCGTACAGTCAGCTGTACGGATTCCCGTACAGCGGAGGTAGAGCAATGCCACTCCAGACAGTCGAGCGGCACGACCCGGAGCACGAGGGCGCGCCGGGCCTGGTGGACCTGATCGTCACCCTGACCGATGAGGAGGCGGCGCTGCTGGGCGTCGACGCGATGGCCGCCGGCGAACCGGCGCACCTGGCCGCGTGGGCGCTGATCCTGCTGCGCACCCTGGAGCGCGACGGCACCTTCACCTCCCGGTACCGCGAGACGGGGGATCCTGACGACGACCTGGCGAGCCTGCGCGGGCTCATCGTCGCGCTGGACAAGACGGTCCTGCCCCGCCTGAACGGCATCCGGGACGCCGCGATCCGCGCGCACCAGGACCGGGGCGGCTCCTACGGGCAACTCGCCGCCGCGATGAACGTCGCGCGGTCCACCGCCCAGACCCGCGCCGACGCCCTGACCGCCCAAGAGTCCTCCCCCTACGAGCGGTGGGCCCGCGGCCTGGGGCCGCGGCCGTCCGCGCCCGCCCCGGAAGTGGTGCCCGGCGTCGCCGAGTACCCCCGCATCGCCGAGTACTGGGAGATCGCCGACCGCATCGACCAGGCGCGCGAGGCCGACCAGGCCCGAATGGACGCCCTACTCGCCCGCCACAGGGAGCTGTGCGACGCCAGTATCGCCGCCGCCAAGGCGTACCAGGCCGCCGTCTCCACCGGCGACGCCGACACCATCGCGACCGCCCAGGACGCCTCCGACAAGGCGAGCCGGCGGGTCGACACCGAAGGGGCCGCGCTCCTTGCCGAGCACGCCGCTCTCGGCGAGGAGCAGAGCCGCCGCAAAAAGCAACTCGCCGACGCCTACCGCCACCACCGCCGCCGCATGTCCGGCGAGGCTTGACGATCCAAGGGGTGCCCTGCGGGTCCTACTGGTGCAGGTCTTTGATCTCTTGGGTGGGGTCGATTCCCTCCAGCGGGCCCGCGGTCACCATCAGGTGCTCGTTGTCGTTCTCGTCGGCGGGGTGGATGGTCACGGTAAAACCTGCGGCGTGCAGCACCGCCGAGTAGGCGGTCAGCATGACCATGTCCACGCTGCGGCGAAACACCAGCAGGGGATGGTCACGGTGGCGGGGGTCTTCGACGCCCCGCACGTGGGACGGTTCGAGGTAGTCGCCGAAGCTGAAGGTGACATCCACGCCCCACTGTGTGGCGAGTACACGGAATCCTGCGGTGACGTCCGAGGCTTTTGCTATGCCTGCCTCGCCGAGGATCCTCTCAACGTTCCGCGCCAGCCGGTCGAACTCGGGGGATGTGTTGCTCATGGGCGGCACGGTAATGCGCCGGTGCGGGCGTCAGCCGAGAGACGGCCCCGCGTGCCGCGCCTCGCTCCCGGAGATGTCATCAGAGTGATGACGGATGCGTCATCGTGGTGATGACATCGCCGCCGCACCGGGGAGGTGCTCCCGTGGATCCCGACTACGACCTGATAGATCCCGAAGACGCGCTGAGGTGGCTGACCGACCACAGCCGGCGCACTCGCGTCTTCCCGCACGGGTCCGAGCATGTGATGGTCTCCCGGCTGACCGTGCTGGCCGAGCCCCCTGGCGGCGTCGAGTTGAGCGCGGATGAGGCCCTGGCGGCGCTGGCGATGCGTCACCACCTGGCCGAGTGGCTCGCCGCGATGGAGGCCGGTCTAATCGAGGCCGCCCGCGAGGCGGGGGCCACCTGGGAGGAGCTCGCGCCGGCGCTGCGGGTGAGCGACCGCCGCGCCGCGCATCGCCGCTTCATGCGGCTGACCCAGGCGCGGGACGAGCGGGCATCCCGCGCGGCCGCCGGACGGGCAGGCCGCACGATCACGGTCACGCCGCGGCGCGTCGGCCACGACTGGGGCCCGGAGGAGGTGTGCCTGTGGCTCCGGCACGGGCGCTGGGGGCTGGGCAGCCCGTCGCCGATCCAGGTCGAGGCGTTCGGGCCCAAGGGCCGCGGCGTGCCTGCCGGGAGCGTGACCCGGGCCAAGCGGGCGGCGGCCGCCGCGGTGACCGCGTTCACCGGCCGCGCCGTCACCGGCTGGGACCTGGCCGACCCCGGCACCCGCCGCGGCTACGGCACGCGGTCCTGGTTCGCCCGCCTCGGCGACCCCGTCGAGCCGGGCGAGGAAGCCGGGGAGTCTCCAGAGGCGACCGGAAACGTTCGTTTCTGAGACGGTCTTCGGCCGCCGCCGCGGCGTTCCGTTCCCCCAGGTCAAGCTAGTCTCGAAACTCATGTCCGAAAACTGTGTCTCGCTACTTGAGTGGATCACCGTTTTTGAGACACGATGGTGCTCGTTCGAAGACCTCGCCCCGGGACCGGGGCCAACCCACCTAGGAAGGGGACCGCCCGATGGTTGAGTTGACGCCGCATGGCGAGCACTCCGCCCAGTACACCGA
Organism: Spirillospora sp. CA-108201; assembly: GCF_050936235.1. NCBI lineage: Bacteria > Bacillati > Actinomycetota > Actinomycetes > Streptosporangiales > Thermomonosporaceae > Spirillospora > Spirillospora sp. CA-108201. The sequence goes on from NZ_JBNJNE010000003.1 coordinate 30,993, forward strand.
GCACGTCGCGCACACGATCTCCGAGGCCGTGAGGGTGCTGAACTACGCCTCCGGCGAGTACGCCGAGAAGGGCCTGCCCTACCCGGCGACCATCGACAGCGTGATCGGCTCGCTGCGCGCGGCCGCCGGCGGCATGGACCAGCTCGGCCGCCAGCTCGTCGACCGGCTGACGCGGATGCGCGACGACGGCGTCCTGGCGGTGCGCGGCGGCGAGCACGCCGGCGACCCGGCCGCTGCCGTGCAGAGCGCCAACGCGGCGCTGGCCCGGGTCGCGCTGGCGGCCATCGACCTGGAGCAGGCGCTGGCCGACGCCCAGTCACAGACCGGCGCGATCGGCATGGTCTTCACCCCCGACGACGACGAGGACCAGGATGGGTGAGCGGATCGGCTACGGCCGGGTGTCCACCCAGGACCAGTCGGCCGACTCCCAGCACGACGCGCTGACCGAGGCGGGCTGCGACAAGATCTTCATCGACACCGCGTCGGGGAAGCTGGCCTCGCGCCCGCAACTGGACGCGGCGCTGGAGTACGCCCGCGCCGGCGACACCCTGGTCATCACCCGGCTGTCGCGGGCCGCGCGCAGCCTGCGGCATCTGCTGGCGCTGGCCGACCTGCTGCGCGAGCGCGGGATCGAGCTGGAGGTGCTCAAGCAGGGCATCGACACCAACAGCCCGACCGGGCGCCTGGTGTTCCACCTGC
>NZ_JBNJNE010000002.1:0-67256 GCF_050936235.1 Spirillospora sp. CA-108201
CAGGCGCCGAGGTGGCGGCCGAGGAAGGCGAAGATCTTCTCCCAGCCGTCCTTGGCCGCGGCGGGACGGAACGCGGGCCGCTCGACGGCGAAGAACGCGTGCCCCGCGCCGGGGTAGCTGTGGAACTCGTGCTCCTTGCCGAGCCTGGTCAGCTCGGCGTCCAGCGCGGCGACCTCGTCGGGAGCGGGGAACCGGTCCTCCTCGCCGAACAGGCCGAGCAGCGGGCACGACAGGCCGGGCGCCTTGGACAGGATCGACCGGGCGGAGGTCGGGTAGTCCTCGGGCGGATCGCTGACGACGAAGGCGCCCTAGCAGTCGACGGCCGCGTCGAGGTCCAGCTCGCAGGCCGCCAGGAACGCGTGCCGCCCTCCCGAGCAGTGCCCGATCACCCCGATCTTGCCGCTGGCGTGGTCGAGCGAGTTCAGATGCGCGGCGGCCCCGGTGACGTCGCCGACGAGCTGCTCGTCCGGGACACCGCCCTTGGCGCGGGCCGCGGCCGCATGGTCGTCCGGGCCGACGCCCGCGCCCGCGCCCTCGCGCGAGTACAGGTTCGGGGCGTTCGCGGCGTACCCGTGCGCCGCGAACGTCCGGACGAACTCCTTGGTGCCGGGGTCGTAGCCGGGCATGTGGTGGATCACCACGACGCCGCCGCGCGGGGCGTCGCCCAGCGGCCGCGCCAGGTAGGCCTCCAGCTCGTCCTCGCCGTGCCCGGTGATGGAGACCGTGCCGGCCCACATCGCGTCGCTCATGCTCGAAGCTCCGTTCCTCAGCGGGGTCCGCGCGCACGCCGTGCTCTCACCGACATGCGGACAGTCTCTCGCATACCGTTGCTCGAAGCCTTAGCGGCACTGAGCATCCCGGGCCTTTTGGCCTAGAAGGTCCGTCACATCACCAAAGCTTGGGGCTTTGGTTTGAGTACGGTCTCTCGTTTCTGTCTGCCGCTGGTGCGGCAGGGTTGCGCCACCTGCCCGCCCCGTCCTCGTCTTGAGGCGACGACGGGTGGTGCGGGTCTTCCGGTCGGCTCCACGAGGTTTCGGCACCATGCGGGTGCCCAGGTCTCCGGCCACTCCGGTACCTGTTACAGCGCCAGCCGCGAGTGCGGCGAGGTTGAATGCGGCGTTGGCATCCCGGTCGATGACCAGGCCGCAGGCGTCGCATTCGAAGGTCCGGACGTGCAGCGGCAGTTTGGCTTTCACCGCGCCGCATCCCGAGCAGGTCTTGGACGAGGGGAACCAGCGGTCGGCGACCACGATGCGGCTGCCGTTGCGCTTGGTCTTGTAGATGAGTTGGCGGCGGATCTCTGCGAACCCGGCGTCGGCGATGTGGCGGGCGAGGCGCCGGTTGCGGAGCATCCCGGCGACGTTGAGGTCTTCGACCACCACGGTGCCGTACTCGGCCGCCACCTTCGAAGTGAGCTTGTGCAGTGCGTCTTGGCGGAGGTCGGCGACGCGATGGTGAACTCGGTTGCGGGTCGCATCGGCCTTCTCCCACCGCTTGGACGGCTTGCGTCCACTCCTGCGGTCGGGCCCCTGGCGGCGGGAGGCGATGCGGGAGGCGCGGCGCAGCCGTGTGAGCGCCGCGTCCAGGTGCCTGGGGTTGGGCTCCCGGCATACTTGGCCGGTGCTGTCGGCCATGACCGCGAGGGTCTTCACACCGAGGTCGACGCCGACCGCCGTGTCCGGCCGGGCGACCTTCACCGGATCGTGCTTGACCTCGGTCTGGAAGGAGACGAACCAGCGCCCGCGCTCGAACCTGACCGTCGCCGACAGGATCCGCGCCGTCCCGGCCTGGAAGCGTGCCAGGAGCTTGCAGGTGGGCTCATGTGTGCGGATCGTCCCGAGCCTGGGCAACGTCACGTGACGGCCGCTGGACTCGAGACGAATGGTGCCGGTGGTGAACCGGCAGGCCAGACGCGCTTTCCGTTTCGACTTCAAGCGTGGCATCCCGACCCGCTTGCCCCGCCGCTTGCCCCGTTTCGACCTCGCGTAGTTGTCGAACGCGGCGGCGGCGTTGGCCAGGCCCGTGGAGTACGCCTCCTTGGAGTTCTCCTGCCACCACGCGGCAAATCTCGGATCGGTGTGCTTGGCGGCGTTGAACGCCTTGCGCAACGCGGGCAGCGACCACGGCCGCCACCCGGTCAACTCCTCCTCGACGATGCCGTACGAATCTTCCGCACGGCGCTGCCACCAGGACGCCTCGACCCACGCGACGGCCCAGTTGTAGGCGGCGCGGGCCGCACCGCAATGCGAGCGCAGCACAGACTCTTGGGTGACATTGGGATCCAACGCGAACCGATACGCCTGCATCACGAAACCGGGCTGCGGCCGGAACTTCTTCACTCGACGGCCAAGCTCGTGGCCATGGCCCTCGTGTGAGCCGCACAGTTCTTCGCCACTCGTCAACCGTAGAGCCACGTGCACGTCGAAGTCAGCGCCTCCGTGAAATCAGGCGTTCAACGTCCCGGCGCTGAGGAGGCCGAACAGGAGGAGGCCGACGACGATCCGGTAGACCACGAACGAGGTGAAGCTGTGCCGGGCGACGAAGCGCAGCAGCCAGGCGATGGAGGCGTAGGCCACGACGAACGACACCGCCGTGCCCACCGCGAGGGGCAGGACGCCGGCGCCCGAGCCGAGGGCGCTCGGCAGCTCGTAGATGCCGGCGCCGGTCAGCGCGGGGATGCCCATGAAGAACGACAGCCGGGTCGCGGCGACACGGTCGAGGCCGAGCATGAGACCGGTCGACATCGTCGCGCCCGACCGGGAGAAGCCGGGGAACAGCAGGGCGAGGATCTGCGACGAGCCGATCAGCATCGCGTCGGTGAGGGACGTGTCGTCCTCGCCGCGCTTGTGCGTGCCGAGCCGGTCCGCGGCGAACATCACGGCGCTGCCGCCGATCAGGGACCCGGCGACCACCCACAGCGAGGCGAGCGGGCCCTCGATGAGGGGTTGGGCCGCGACCCCGACGATCACGACCGGGATGGTGGCGTAGATGACCCACCAGGCGAACTTGTAGTCGTGGTGGTAGCGCTCGGACGGCCGGGCGAGCCCGACGCCCCAGGCCTTGACGATCCGGACGATGTCGGAGAAGAAGTAGACCAGGACCGCCGCGATGGCCCCGACCTGGATCACCGCGGTGAAGCCGACCACGGACTTGTCGTCCACCGGGATGTTCATCAGACCCTCGGTGATCTTCAGATGCCCCGTCGAGGAGACCGGGAGGAACTCGGTCAGGCCCTCCACGATCCCGAGGACGATCGCCTGCCCGACATTGATCACGCTCAAGGACCCGGTTCCTCTCCGACCTGCGCCTGGTTCGCGCCGAGCCTACTGCCGAGACGCGACCGGATCCCGTGACGAGAAGGATAACTTCACTGATCGTTAACCGGCCGGACGGCGTCCGGACATGCTCGGCCCCAGGTCTTCTGGGCCCGCCCCGGTGCTACCGGCCGGAACCGGCCGGGGCGGCGACCCCCGGGCCGTGCACGGCGGCGACCGCCGCGAGGGCGCGCCAGGCGTCGGCCGGGCGCAGCGTCTCGTCCGGGTCGCCGTTGAAGGGATCGAGGAGGACCGTGCCCGCGCCGAGCAGCCGCAGCTGCTCCAGGTCGTCCGCGACCTGGTCGAGGGTCCCCTCACCGGCGAGGCGGTCAGGGCCGGTGACGGGGGAGGACGTCAGCCGCAGGACGATGCGGGGCTCCAGTGCGGGAACCGGGCGCTCCTGCTCGTCCGCGAGGGCGCTCAGCCGCTCCAGCGCGCCGCGGAGCCAGGGGAGGGTGAAGCGCAGGGGGTGCCAGGCGTCGCCGACGCGCACGGCCCGGCGGAGTGCGGCGTCGCTGTTCCCGCCGATCCAGAGGGGGATCCGTCCGGAGCGGTAGTCGCCCTCGTCCTCCCACGCCGCGCGGATCGCGTCCAGGTGCTCGTCGGTGAGGGCGCCGCGCCGGGTGAAGGGGACTCCGAGCGCCGCGAACTCCTCGCGGGCCCAGCCGACCCCGGTGCCGAGGACGAGGCGCCCGCCGCTCAGGTCGTTGAGGTTGGCGGCCATGCGCGCGACGAGCAGCGGATGCCGGTACGGGACGATGAGCACGGTGGTGCCGAGCCGCACCCGCTCGGTCACGCCGGCCAGCCAGGAGAGCGTGGTGAACGGTTCGTAGAACGGGGCCGGGTACTGCGCGGCGACGTCGGCCGTGATCGCGACGTGGTCGGAGACCATCAGCAGGTCGAAGCCGAGGCCCTCGACCGTTCGCGCCCACTGCCGCAGGACGCCCGGGTCGGTGCCGGGCCCGAAGTTGGGGACGTTCACACCGAGGCGCATCGCCCCAGGCTATCGGCGGCCCCTGGCGGGCGTGCCAGGTCAGGGGCGGGGCCAGGGGCTTCCGGCGAGGCGCTCGATGTCGGTGTTGAAGCGCTGGAGGAAGACGGCGAAGGCCTCGACGTCCTCCGCCGTCCAGTCCGCCATGATCTTGTCGATGCCGGCGGTGATCTGGCCGCGCTCGCTGTCGAGGCGGCGCTCGCCCTCGCCCGTGATGCGGAACTTGCGGGCGATGCCGCCCGCCGGGTCGGGGATGCGCTCGACGAGGCCGTCGCGCAGCATGGCCGAGGTCTGCCGGTTCAGCGTCGAGGGGTCCAGGTCGAACGCCTCGCTGAGCTGCCGGATCGACATGGGGCCCTCGATGCGGATGCGGCTGAGCAGGATGTAGGCGCTGCGCTCCAGCAGGCCGCCCTCGCGTTTGGAGCGGCGGGTGGCCAGGCTGTGCCGCCCGAGCAGCATGGTCTCGTACTCGATCAGATCCGTGGGCTTGTGCATTCCGGTCCTTCTCCCGCGCGCGGTCCGCCCGGGTCGTTCCCGCATCGATGCTCGCACCCCATGCCTACCACAGGGATGTGCGCCGTACATAAGTTGTGCATCGACCATATCGTATGTATGGTGCACATGTTCCTTGACCCGACAGAAGGGATGTCACGTGGACGAGTCCGCGCCCGCCGTCCGACCCGGCGGGATCGTCGGCGTTCTCGCCGTGGGCGGCATCGTCGCCGCGTTCATGCAGACCCTCGTGGTGCCGCTCATCGCCGAGCTGCCGCGGCTGCTGCACACCTCGGCCTCCAACGCGACCTGGGTGGTCACCGCGACGCTGCTGGCCTCCGCGGTCGCCATGCCGATGATCGGGCGGCTCGGCGACCTGTACGGCAAGCGCCGGATGCTGCTGGTCTGCATGGTGCCGCTCATCACCGGGTCGGTGGTCTGCGCGCTGTCCGGCTCGCTCATCCCGATGGTCGTCGGCCGGGGCATGCAGGGCGTCGGCATGGGCATGATCCCGCTCGGCATCAGCGCGCTGCGCGACCTGCTGCCGCCCGAGCGGCTCGGGTCCTCGATCGCGCTGCTGAGCTCGTCCATGGGCATCGGCGGGGCGTTCGGCCTGCCGCTGGCGGCCGTCATCGCGGACAACATGAGCTGGCGGGTGCTGTTCTGGGGCTCGGCCGCGCTGAGCGCGCTCGTCGCCACGCTGATCTACCTGCTGGTGCCGGCCACGCCCGTCCAGGCCAGGGGCCGCTTCGACGCGCCGGGGGCGGTCGGCCTCGGCACCGCCCTCGTGTGCCTGCTGCTCGGCGTCTCCAAGGGCGCCGACTGGGGCTGGGCGAGCGGCACGACCATCGGGCTGTTCGCCGCCACGGTCGTCATCCTGCTGGCGTGGGGCTGGTGGGAGCTGCGGACCCGCGACCCGCTGGTCGACCTGCGCGTCACCGCGCGCACCCAGGTGCTGCTCACCAACGCCGCCTCGGTCGTGATCGGGTTCTCGATGTACGCCCAGTCGCTGATCGTGCCGCAGCTGCTGCAGCTCCCGAAGGCGACCGGGTACGGCCTCGGCCAGTCGATGGTCGCCGCGGGCCTGTGGATGGTGCCGTCCGGCCTGCTGATGATGGCCGTGTCCCCGCTCGGCGCCCGGCTGTCGGCCGCCCGCGGGCCCAAGGTCACCCTGGTCGCCGGGAGCCTGGTGATCGCGCTCGGCTACGGGTCGTCCACGCTGCTCATCGGCGCCGCGTGGGGCCTGATGATCGTCACGGCGATCTGCGGCATGGGCGTCGGACTCGCCTACGGCGCGATGCCCGCGCTCATCATGGGGGCGGTGCCGCGGTCGGAGACCGCGTCGGCCAACAGCTTCAACACGCTGATGCGCTCGGTCGGCACCTCGGTGTCGGCGGCCGTGGTCGGGGTCGTGCTGTCCCAGCTGACCATCGACCTCGGCGGGCACGTGCTCCCGTCCGAGGACGGCTTCCGCGCCGGGCTGCTGATCGGCTGCGGCGTGGCGCTGCTCGCCGGGCTCATCGCGCTGGCCATTCCCGGGCGCGGGCGCTCGGTCACCGCCGCGGCCGGGCAGGACGCCCCGGCGGAGCGGAGCGCGGCGTCCAAGGCCTGACGCCGGACGGCGCCGCGCCGGTCAGTCCCGCGCCGGGGACTCGCGCCGCAGGAGGTAGGTGTCCATGATCCACCCCTTGCGGTCGCGGGCCTCGGCGCGCACGGCGCGGATCTCCTCGGCCACCTCCGCGACCGGGCCGGAGACGAGGATCTCGTCGGGCGTGCCGAGGTAGGCGCCCCAGTAGATGTGGTAGCCCTCGCCCGCCTCGGCGAACGCGCAGTGCGCGTCCAGCATGACGAGCACGTCGTCGGCGGTGGCGCCCTCGGCGGCGAGGCGGCGTCCGGTGGTGACGTGGACGGGGCGCCCCACCCGCGTGAGCCCGACGCGGTGCCGCGCGGTGAGCGCGGAGACGCTGCTGATGCCGGGGATCACCTCGCACTCGAACTCGGCGCCGACCTCCTCCAGCGCCGCGAGGGTGCTGTCGTAGACGCCGGGGTCGCCCCAGACGAGGATCGCGCCGGTCTGCCCGTCGGCCAGCTCGCCGGTGACGAAGGACTCGTAGATCCGCGCGCGCCGCGACCGCCAGTCCTGCACGGCGGCGGCGTAGGCGGCGGCGTCCCGGTCGCGGTCGGGATCGCGGGCCTCCACGACCCGGTACGGGGGCCGGCCGTGCGCCGCGATGAGGTCGTGCCGCAGCCCGGCCAGGTCGTGCTTGGCCTCGCCCTTGTCCACGACGAGGAAGACGTCGGCCGCGGCGATGGCCTTGGCCGCCTGGAACGTCAGGTGGTCGGGGTCGCCCGCGCCGATGCCGATGATCAAAAGCCGCTTCACGGCGCCAAGTGTGCCAGAGCGCTCCTATAGGGTTGATCTCCCTTTCGACCGAGGAGACCAGTGGACGCGCGTGTCATCACCGTCGTGGGAATCGGCGCGGACGGGTGGGACGGGCTCGCGGCGGAGTCGCGCGAGGCGCTGCGGGCGGCGGAGGTCCTGTTCGGCAACCGCCGGCAGCTCGACCTCGTCCCCGGCGAGGACCACGAGCGCATCGCCTGGCCGTCGCCCCTGCTCCCCGCGCTGCCGGGGCTGATCGAGCGGCACGAGGGACGCGCGATCGCCGTGCTGGCGAGCGGCGACCCCATGTTCCACGGGATCGGCTCCACCCTCGCCGGGATGCTCGGCGCCGACCGGCTCCGCGTGCTGCCCCATCCGTCGTCGGCCTCGCTCGCGTGCGCCCGGCTCGGCTGGCCGCTGGACCGGGTGGACGTCCTCAGCATCGTGGGCCGTCCCGCCGCGGCGCTGAACGCGATCATCGCCCCCGGGCGGCGGCTGATCGTGCTCGGCGCCGGACGGGAGGCCCCGATCATCGTCGCCGCCGTGCTGTCCGGCCGCGGCTTCGGCGCGAGCCGCATGACCGCCCTGTGCGACCTGGGTTCGGCCGGGGAGACGGTCCGGCACGGCGTCGCGGAGGAGTGGACCGAGCCCGCCGCGTCCGCGCTGGCCCTCATCGCCGTCGAATGCGTGCCCGGCCCGGACGCGGCGCCGCTGCCCCGCGCCCCCGGGCTCCGCGACGACGCCTTCGAGCACGACGGGCAGATCACCAAGAGCGAGGTCCGCGCGGTGACGCTGTCGCGCCTCGCGCCGCTGCCCGGCGAGCTGCTCTGGGACGTCGGCGCCGGCTCCGGCAGCGTCGCGATCGAGTGGGCGCGGGCGCACCCGGCCTGCGAGGCCGTCGCGATCGAGAGCAGCCCCGCGCGGGCCGAGCGGATCGGCGCCAACGCGGCCGCGCTGGGCGTGCCGCGCGTGCAGGTCGTGAAGGGCGAGGCTCCGGGCGTGCTGGACGGCCTGCCGGCGCCGGACGCGGTCTTCGTCGGCGGCGGCCTCACCGCTCCCGGCCTGCTGGAGCGCTGCTGGGACGCCCTGAAGCCGGGCGGACGCCTGGTCGCCAACGCCGTGACCCTCGAATCCGAGGCCGTCGTGGCCGAGGCGCGCCGGTCGCGCGGCGGCGAGCTGGTCCGGGTCAGCGTCGAGCGCGCCGGGCCGCTGGGCGGGTTCACGGCCTGGCGTCCGGCGATACCCGTCGTCGTCTGGACGGTCCGGAAGAGCCCGGCGTGACGGTGTACTTCGTCGGCGCGGGCCCCGGCGCCGCCGACCTCATCACCGTGCGCGGCCTGCGGGTCCTGGAGGCCGCGCCGGTCTGCCTGTACGCGGGGTCGCTGGTGCCGGCCGAGCTGCTGGAGGCGTGCCCGCCCGGCGCCCGGCTCGTCGACACCGCGAACATGACGCTGGACGGGATCGTCGCCGAGCTGACCGCCGCCCACCGGGACGGCCTGGACGTCGCGCGGCTGCACTCCGGCGACCCGTCGGTGTTCAGCGCGGTCGCCGAGCAGATGCGCCGCCTCGACGCGGCGGGCGTGCCGTACGAGGTCGTCCCCGGCGTCCCGGCGTTCGCGGCCGCGGCGGCCTCGCTCGGGCGGGAGCTGACCGTCCCCGGCGTCGGCCAGACCGTGATCCTGACCCGCACGGCCGTCCGCGCCACCCCGATGCCGGACGGCGAGGACCTCGCCACCCTCGGCGCGAGCGGCGCCACGATGGTGCTGCACCTGGCCGTCCAGCGCATCGAGGAGGTCGCCGCCGAGCTGCTGTCCCGCTACGGCGCGGACTGCCCGGTCGCCGTGGTCGCCCGCGCCAGCCGCGCGGACGAGCTGGTCCTGCGCGGCACCCTCGCCGACATCGCCGCCCGGGTGCGCGAGGCCGGGGTGCGGCGCACCGCGGTGATCGTCGTCGGGCGGGTCCTCACCGCGTCGGCGTTCCCCGACAGCCACCTCTACAGCGCCGCGCGGGACCGGGCGTGCGGCGCGTCCTGATCCTCGGCGGGACGGCGGAGGCACGCGCGCTCGCGGCCCGGCTGACCGGCGTGCACGTCGTGTCCTCGCTCGCCGGCAGGGTGTCCGATCCGCTCCTGCCCGCCGGAGAGGTCCGCATCGGCGGGTTCGGCGGCGCCGAGGGGCTCGCCGCGTGGCTGCGCGAACACCGGATCGGCCGCCTCGTCGACGCGACGCACCCGTTCGCGGAGCGGATGAGCGCGTCCGCCGCGCGCGCGTCGCGCCTGACGGGCGTGCCGCTGCTCGCGCTGCGCCGCCCCGGCTGGGACGCGGAGGGCGGCGACGACTGGCGGCGCGTCCCGTCCCTGCCGGACGCCGCCGCCGCGCTGCCGGACGGCGCCCGCGCCTTCCTCACGACGGGCCGCCGCAGCATCCCGGTGTTCGCCGCGCGGACCGGCGTGTGGTTCCTCGCCCGGTCGGTGGACCCGCCGGAGCCGCCCGTCCCGCCCAACATGCGGGTCCTGCTGGCGCGCGGCCCCTACACCGTGGACGGGGAGCGCGCCCTGATCCGCGAGCACCGCCTGGACGTCCTGGTCACCAAGGACAGCGGCGGCGCGATGACCCGCGCGAAGCTCACCGCCGCCCGCGAGGCCGGGCTGCCGGTCGTGATGGTCGACCGCCCGGCCCTCCCCGGGGGCGTCGAGGCGACCGGCGACGTGGCCGTCGCCGCCGCCTGGGTTCAGGGGTAGCGGCGCGGGGTGAAGACCACGCCCCGCCCGGTCACCCGGGTCGCGGACGACCCGACGATGAGCAGGCAGCGCATGTCGACCCGCTCGGGGTCCAGCGCGCCGAGCGTCGTCACCGTCACGCTCTCCTCCGGCCCGCCGACGTCCCGCCCGACCACCACCGGGGTCTCGGGGGAGCGGTGCTTGAGCAGCAGGTCGCGCGCCGCGGGGAGCCGGTGCCGGCGCCGGCTCGACGAGGGGTTGTAGAGGGCCAGCACCAGGTCGGCCTCGGCGGCGAGCGCGAGCCGCCGCTCCACCACGTCCCACGGCTTGAGGATGTCCGACAGCGACAGGACGCAGAAGTCGTGGCCGAGGGGCGCGCCCGCCCGGGCGGCCACGGCCTGCGCCGCCGTCAGTCCGGGCACGACCTGCACCGGCACGTCCGCGAACTCCTCGCCGGCCGCCGCCTCCAGCACGGCCGTCGCCATCGCGAACACCCCGGGGTCGCCGGACGAGACGACGGCGACCCGGGCCCCGTCCCGCGCGAGCGCCAGCGCGTGCCGGGCCCGGTCGGCCTCCACCCGGTTCCCGGAGCCGTGCCGCCGCTGCCGGGGGTTCGGCGGCACCCGGTCCAGGTAGGGGCCGTAGCCGACGAGGTCGGTCGCGGACGCCAGGACGTCCTGCGCCTCCGGGGTCAGCCACGGCCGCCCCGCCGGTCCGAGCCCGACGACCCACACCCCGCCGGCCCCCTCCGGCCGCGCCGGGGGAGGCGCCGCGAACGAGCGCTCCGCCGGGCTCGTCAGCAGCGCCAGCGACATGTAGGGCACGTCCGCCGGGTCGACCTCGGCGAGCGGGAGGACGCGCTGCCGGCCGGTGGCGGCCCGCTCGACGTACCAGCCGTCGCCGAGCCGCCCCGCGTCCTCGAACGCCTGCCTGACCTTGGGGAACGTCCGCCCGAGCTTGAGGACGGCCGCCGCGTCCGCGGTGCTCAGCCGCTCGGCCAGCTCCTCGCCGGGCAGCGTCCCCGGCAGGATGGTCAGCGTCTCCTCGCGCTCCACCAGCGGGCGCCCCGCCGCCGCCGACGCCGCGCTCAGCGACGTCACGCCCGGCACGACCTCGGCCGGGTAGTGCGGCGCGAGCCGCTTGTGCAGGTGCATGTACGACCCGTAGAACAGGGGGTCGCCCTCGCTCAGCACCACGACCGTCCGCCCCGCGTCGAGGTGCGCGGCGAGCCGGGCGGCGCAGTCGGCGTAGAACTCCTCCAGCGCCCCGTGGTACCCGCCGCGGTGGTCGGTGGCCTCCGTCGTCACCGGGTAGACGAGCTGCTCCTCGATCCGCCCGTCCCGCAGGTACGGCTCGGCGATCGCCCGGGCGATGCTGCGGCCGTGCCGCGCGCAGTGGAAGGCCACCACGTCCGCCTCGCCGATCAGCCGCGCCGCCCGCACCGTGACCAGCTCCGGGTCGCCGGGCCCGACGCCCACGCCGAACAGCCGTCCCGCCATCACTCCGCCTCACTGGCGAGGGCGTTGACCGCCGCCGCCGTCATCGCGCTGCCGCCGCGCCGCCCGCGCACCACCAGATGGTCCAGCCCGCTCGCGGCGAGCGCCTCCTTGGACTCGGCCGCCCCGATGAACCCGACCGGGATCCCGAGGACCGCCGCCGGGCGCGGCGCGCCCTCCTCCATCAGCTCCAGCAGCCGGAACAGCGCCGTCGGCGCGTTGCCGATCGCGACGACCGCGCCGCCGAGCCGGTCGCGCCACAGCTCCAGCGCCGCCGCGCTGCGCGTGGTGCCGAGCCGCTCGGCCAGCTCGGGGACGCCCGGGTCGCCCAGGGTGCAGACGACCTCGTTGCCGGCGGGGAGCCGCGCGCGGGTCACCCCGGAGGCGACCATCCGCGCGTCGCACAGCACCGGCGCGCCGGCCAGCAGCGCCGCCCGCGCCCGCTCCACGACCCCCGGCGACCAGGCCAGGTCCCCGACCAGGTCGGTCATGCCGCAGGCGTGGATCATGCGGACCGCGACCCGCGCCACGTCGTCCGGCAGTCCCGACAGGTCGGCCTCCGCGCGGATCGTCGCGAACGACCGCCGGTAGATCTCGGCGCCGTCCCGGACGTAATCGATCACTGCTGTCCCTCCGCCGTCCTCAGCACGACCGGGCCGCGGGGCATCCCGCAGCGCCGCTCGCACCCCGTCCAGTGGACGGGGGTCCCGGGCGCGCGGACCAGGCCGTCCACGAAGCGCCGCGCCTCGCCCTGCACGTCGCCGCGCGACTTCGCGCATCCGGGGCTGCCGGTGCAGGCCGTCACGCCGCCCCAGGGCGACGCCGGATCGGTCGCGAAGCCCGCCGCCGCGAGCTCCGCCGCCGCGCGTGGCGCCTCGCCCGCGTCCCGGTCCCGCAGCACCACGCTGCGCCACGGCGTCACCCGCACCTCGTCCGCGACCGCGGCGAGCGCCTCGGCCTGCGCGGCGGACAGCCGGCCGAGCGGGGGCACGGCCTCCAGCGCGGCGCGCCCGTCCCGCTGCGCGACGATCCCGGCGTGCGGCGGCGCGGGGTCCGGGCGCGGCGGCGCGTCCCGCACGTCCGCGCCCAGCCGCTCCGCGACGAGCCGCGCGCCGTCCGGCACCTCCGCGAGGCGCCAGGCGTCCCCCCGGATCTCCAGGAACGCCTCCGCCGCCGCGAGCAGCGCGGCGACGGGCTCGCCGGGGACGGGCCCGAGCCGCGTCCCGGCCAGCCGCAGCCCTTCGGGGGTGCAGGCGGCGTCGGCGCCCAGCGCCGCCATGTCGCCGGTGCCGTCGTCGAGCGCGAACAGGAACCGCCCCGGCAGCCGGGCCAGTTCCGGACGCGCGCGCAGCGCCTCGTCCAGCGCCGTGACCAGCGGGTCCGTGGCGAGAACGCCGCGCGGGCCGCGCCCGCCGAGCGGGGACGCGACGATGTTGCGCACCCGCTCGTGGGTCGCCGACGGCAGCAGCCCGGCGGCCGCCAGCCGGGCCGCGAGCGCCGCCGGGTCGCGGACGCCGCGCACCTGGAGGTTGCCGCGGGACGTGAGTTCGATCACGTCCCGCCCCAGCTCGCGGGCGGCGGCGCCGAGCACCGCGAGCTGCGCGGCGGACACCGCGCCGCCCGGGACGCGGACGCGCGCCAGCGGCCCGTCGGCGGCGTCGTGGGTGCGCAGCGCCCCGGGGCACGCGTCGGCACGGGCTCTGACATTCGGCACGGGGAGGATGTTAACCACAGTTTGCAGGGCGACCGCGCTGCCGTACTCTTCTGCTCAGGCGATGGCAATGGGAGGAAGCCGGTGCGAATCCGGCGCGGTCCCGCCACTGTGACCGGGGAGCGAACCCCGCTGTAGGCCACTGTCCGCAAGGACGGGAAGGCCGGGGCGAGCGTCGATCCGGGAGCCAGGAGACTCCTGCCGTCGACACCCGCGACCGGGGCGAGGACCCCAGGGGGAGGATGCGCCGTGCCCGAGCACAGCCGCACGGTCCTGTTGCTGTCGACGTCCGACACCGATCTGCTGAGCGCCCGCGCGTCCGGCGCCGCCTACCGGCTCGGCAATCCCGCGCGGCTCGCCGCCGCCGACCTGCCCGAGCTGACCGAGGGCGCCGACCTCGTCGTGGTGCGGCTGCTCGGCGGCCGGCGCGCCTGGGAGGACGGCCTCGACGCGCTGCTCGCGGGCCCCCGGCCCGTCGTCGTCCTCGGCGGCGAGCAGGCCCCCGACGCCGAGCTGATGGAGCTGTCCACGGTCAGCGGCGGGGTGTGCGCCGAGGCGCACGCCTACCTCGCGCACGGCGGCCCCGCCAACCTCGCCGAACTGCACGCGTTCCTGTCCGACACCGTGCTGCTGACCGGGCGCGGCTTCGCTCCGCCGGCCCCGACGCCGACCTGGGGGCGGCTCGACCGCGCCGCCCGCGACGGCGGCGGGCCCGTGGTCGGCGTGCTCTACTACCGCGCCCACCACATGGCGGGCAACACCGCGTTCGTCGAGGCGCTCTGCGCCGCCGTGGAGGACGCGGGCGGGCGCGCCATGCCGGTGTTCTGCTCGTCGCTGCGCACCGCCGAGCCCGAGCTGCTGGACACGCTGCGCCAGGCGGACGCGCTGGTGACGACCGTGCTCGCGGCGGGCGGGTCGCGGCCCGCCACGGCCGGGGCGGGCGGCGACGACGAGGCGTGGGACGTGGGCGCGCTCGCGGCGCTGGACGTCCCGATCCTCCAGGGCCTCTGCCTCACGACCAGCCGGTCCGACTGGGAGGGCGGCGACGACGGGCTGTCCCCCCTGGACGCGGCGTCGCAGGTCGCGATCCCCGAGTTCGACGGGCGGATCATCACCGTCCCGTTCTCGTTCAAGGAGGTCGACGAGGACGGTCTCACCGTCTACGCCGCCGACCCCGAGCGGGCCGCGCGGGTCGCCGGGATCGCGGTCCGGCACGGCCGGCTCCGCCACACCCCGGCCCCCGGGCGCCGCCTCGTCGTGATGCTGTCGGCGTACCCGACCAAGCACGCCCGCGTCGGCAACGCCGTCGGCCTCGACACCCCGGCGAGCACCGTCCGCCTGCTGGCCCGGCTCCGCGACGCGGGGTACGACCTGGGGGACGGCTTCCCCGGCGTCGACGAGCAGGACGGCGACGCCCTCGTCCACGCGCTCATCGCGGCGGGCGGCCAGGACGAGGACTGGCTCACCGAGGAGCAGCTCGCGGGCAACCCCGTCCGCATCTCCGCCGCGTCCTACGCGCGCTGGTACCGCACCCTGCCCGCCGACCTGCGGGAGGGGATGGAGCGGCACTGGGGCCCGCCGCCCGGGGAGCTGTTCGTCCAGGACGGCGACATCGTCCTGGCCGCCCTGCGCGCCGGCAACCTCGTCGTCATGGTGCAGCCGCCGCGCGGCTTCGGGCAGAACCCCATCGCCGTCTACCACGACCCCGACCTGCCGCCCAGCCACCACTACCTGGCCGCGTACCGGTGGCTCTCGGACGAGTTCGGCGCGCACGCGATCGTCCACGTCGGCAAGCACGGCAACCTGGAGTGGCTGCCCGGCAAGGCGGCGGGCATGTCCGCCTCGTGCGGCACCGACGCGGCGCTCGGCGACGTCCCGCTGGTCTACCCGTTCCTCGTCAACGACCCCGGCGAGGGCACGCAGGCCAAGCGCCGCGCGCACGCCGTCCTCGTCGACCACATGGTCCCGCCGATGGCCCGCGCCGAGACCTACGGCGACATCGCCCGCCTCGAACAGCTCCTGGACGAGCACGCGACGATCGCCGCGATGGACCCGGCGAAGCTGCCCGCGATCCGCGCCCAGATCTGGACGCTCATCCAGGCCGCCAGGCTCGACCACGACCTCGGCCTGGACGACCGCCCCCACGACACCGAGTTCGACGACTTCCTCCTGCACGTCGACGGCTGGCTGTGCGAGGTGAAGGACGCGCAGATCCGCGACGGCCTGCACGTCCTCGGCCAGGCGCCCACCGGCGCGACCCGCGTCGACCTGGTGCTGGCCATGCTCCGCGCACGCCAGATGTGGTCGGGCCGCGAGACGCTGCCCGGCCTGCGGGAGGCGCTCGGGCTCAGCGAGGCCGGCGGCGAGGCGCTCGCCGACGTGGACGCCGCCGAGGCCGCCGCCCGCGCCCTCGTCCAGGCCATGGAGGACGCGGGCTGGGCCGTGGACGCGGCCCGGGAGGCCGCGAGGGACGTTCCGGCGGAGCGCCGCGACGCCGTGGCGCGGGTCCTGGAGTTCGCCGCCGCCGAGATCGTCCCGCGCCTGGCCCGGACGTCCGACGAGCTCGACCACGTCCTGCACGCCCTGGACGGCGGCTACGTCCCGGCGGGCCCGAGCGGGTCGCCGCTGCGCGGCCTCGTCAACGTCCTGCCGACCGGCCGCAACTTCTACTCGGTCGACCCGCGCGCCGTCCCGAGCCGCCTCGCCTGGGAGACGGGGCAGGCGATGGCCGACTCGCTCCTGGAGCGCTACCGCGCCGACCACGGGGAGTGGCCGCGCTCGGTCGGGCTGTCGGTGTGGGGGACGAGCGCGATGCGCACGGCGGGCGACGACGTGGCCGAGGTCCTCGCGCTGCTCGGCGTCCGCCCGGCCTGGGACGAGGCGTCCCGCCGCGTCACGGCGCTGGAGCCGGTGCCGCTCGCCGAGCTCGGCCGGCCGCGCATCGACGTGACCGTCCGCATCAGCGGCTTCTTCCGGGACGCGTTCCCGCACGTCGTCGCCATGCTGGACGACGCCGTCCGGCTCGTCGCCGGGCTGGACGAGCCGGACGACGACAACCACGTCCGCGCCCACGTGCGGGCCGACCGGGAGCGGCACGGCGACGAGCGCCGCGCCACCCTGCGCGTGTTCGGGTCGGCGCCCGGCGCCTACGGGGCCGGGCTGCTCCCGCTCATCGACAGCCGCAACTGGCGCGACGACGCCGATCTCGCCGAGGTCTACGCGGTGTGGGGCGGCCACGCCTACGGCCGCGACCTCGACGGGGTGCCCGCCCGCGCCGACATGGAGAGCGCCTACCGGCGGATCGCCGTCGCCGCCAAGAACGTCGACACCCGCGAGCACGACATCGCCGACTCCGACGACTACTTCCAGTACCACGGCGGCATGATCGCCACCGTCCGCGCGCTGACCGGCCGGGCCCCGGAGGCCTACGTCGGCGACAGCACCCGCCCGGACGCCGTGCGCACCCGCACCCTCGCGGAGGAGACCGCGCGGATCTTCCGGGCCCGCGTCGTGAACCCGCAGTGGCTGGCCGCGATGCGCCGGCACGGCTACAAGGGCGCGTTCGAGCTGGCCGCGACCGTGGACTACCTGTTCGGCTACGACGCCACCACCGGCGTCATGGCCGACTGGATGTACGACCGGATCACCGCCGCCTACGTCCTGGACGAGGAGAACCGCGCGTTCATGGCGGAGTCGAACCCGTGGGCGCTGCACGGCATCGCCGAACGGCTGCTGGAGGCGGCCGAGCGCGGCCTGTGGGAGCACCCCGACCCGGCGGTCCTGCAGGGGCTCCAGGAGGTCTACCTCAAGACGGAGGGCGACCTGGAGGACGACACCAGCCGCTGAGCCGCCTCCGGGAACCCCGCCCAGTGCAGGTGGAGGTAGGAGGCGGTGATCCGGTCGTCGCCGTACCCGTCGCGGCCGTCCCGCCACCGGAACAGCGGCCCGGCCCGCGTGCCCGGCGCCGCGTCCAGCTCCGTCCGGTGGAACTCGTGGCCGCGGAACCGCTCACCGGGACGGGTCAGCGGCGACTCCGCCACCGCGACCGCCTCCCGGTAGCCGAGCGTCAGCCGGGACGTCATCCGCGCGCGCCCCGGCACCCGCCCGCACATCGCCCGGCCGTCGAGCTCCTCGCACAGGTAGAGGAGCCCGGCGCATTCGGCGGCGATCGGACCGGGGAACGCCGCGACCTCGGCGAGCATCGGCGCGTTGGCGGCCAGATCGGCGGCGTGCACCTCCGGGAAGCCGCCGCCGACGACGAGCGCGGCGGCCCCGTCCGGCAGGGCCTCGTCCCGCAGCGGATCGAAGACCGCCACGTCGGCGCCCGCCGCGCGCAGCAGCTCCACGTGCTCGGCATAGGAGAAGGTGAACGCCGCCCCGCCCGCGACCGCGACCACCGGGCCGCCCTCGACCGGCACCACCTCGCCGGACGGATCCCACGCGGGCCCCGGCAGCGGGGGAGCGGCGGCCGCCAGACGGAGCAGGGCGTCCACGTCGCAGGAGCGCTCCACCAGCGCGCCGAGCCGCTCCACCGCCCGGACGGCGTCCGCGCCCCGCTCGGCCGCCGGGATCAGCCCGAGGTGGCGGGACGGCGTGACCACCGCGTCGTCCCGCCGGATCGCGCCGAGCACCGGCACGCCCGTCGCCTCCAGCGCGCTCCGGCACAGCTCCTCGTGCCGCTCCGAGCCCACCCGGTTGAGGACGACGCCGCCGATCCGCACGCCCGGCTCGAACGTCGCGAAACCGTGCACGAGCGCCGCCACCGACCGGCTCTGCCGCGCGGCGTCCACGACCAGCACCACCGGCGCCGCGAGCAGCCGCGCGACGTGCGCCGTGGACGCGAACCCGGTGTCGCCGCGCCCGTCGAACAGGCCCATGACCCCCTCGACCACCGCCACGTCGCAGCCGGCGGCGCCGTGCAGGAACAGCGGCGCCACCCTTTCCTCGCCCGCGAGCCACGGGTCGAGGTTGCGGCCGGGCCGTCCCGCCGCGAGCGCGTGGTAGCCGGGGTCGATGTAGTCGGGGCCGACCTTGTGCGGGGACACGGCGAGACCGCGCGCCCGCAGGGCCGCGATCAGCCCGGTCGCCACGGTCGTCTTGCCGCTGCCGGACGCCGGCGCCGCGACGACCAGCCGGGGGATCACCACTCGATGCCCCGCTGCCCCTTCTGCCCGGCGTCCATCGGATGCCGGACCTTGCCCATCTCCGTCACCAGGTCGGCGGCCTCGACCAGCCGGCCGGGCGCGTCCCGGCCGGTGACGACGACGTGCTGGTTCCCGGGACGCGCGGCGAGGGTCTCGACCACGTCGTCCAGGTCGAGCCAGCCCCACTTGATCGGATAGGTGAACTCGTCGAGCACGTAGAAACGGTACGTCTCGGCGGCCAGGTCCCGCTTGATCTGCGCCCAGCCCTCCCGGGCGTCGGCCGCGTGGTCCTCCTCGGCGCCGGGCCGCTGGATCCACGACCAGCCCTCGCCCATCTTGTGCCAGGCGACGGGCCCGCCCTCGCCGCTCTCCCCGAGCACGCGCAGCGCCCGCTCCTCGCCGATCCGCCACTTCGCCGACTTCACGAACTGGAACACCCCGACCGGCCAGCCCTGGTTCCAGGCCCGCAGCGCCATCCCGAACGCCGCCGTCGACTTCCCCTTCCCGGGGCCGGTGTGGACCATCAGCAGGGGCCGGGTGCGGCGCTGCCGCGTGGTGAGGCCGTCGTCGGGGACGGACACGGGCTTTCCCTGGGGCATCTCAGGCCGCCTTTCCAGCGTCGCGCCCGCGGTGGGCGCGGACGATCCCGTCGAGGTCGGCGAGCGGGACGAGCCGCGCCCCGAGCCGGGCCGCGAGGCGTCCCGCGAGGCCGAGCCGGACCGGGCCGTCCTCGCAGTCCACGACGATGCCGGCGGTGCCGGCCAGCGGCCCGGCGGCCCGGTCCACGTCGCCGGCCGCGGTCGCCCGCCCGTCGGTGACGACCACGAGCAGCGGGCGCCGCGCCGGGTCGCGCAGCCGCTCGGCGCGCAGCACCTCGGCGGCGCGCGCGAGCCCGGCGGCCAGCGGCGTGCGGCCCCCGGTCGGCAGGGCCCGCAGCCGCGCCGCGCCCGCCTCGACCGACGACGTCGGCGGCAGCACCAGCTCGGCGGTCCGCCCCCGGAAGGTGATCAGGCCGATCTTGTCGCGGCGCTGGTAGGCGTCCAGCAGCAGGCTGAGGACGGCCGTCTTCACCGTCGTCATGCGGCGGCGCGCGGCCATCGAGCCGCTGGCGTCCACGACGAACAGCACCAGGTTCCCCTCGCGGCCCTCGCGGACCGCCTCCCGCAGGTCGTCCGGGCGCAGCACGAGGCCGGCGCCGGACCGGCCGCGCGCCCGCTGCCGCGGCGCGGCGGCCAGCAGCGTCGCCACCACGTGGGGGTCGCGGACCTTCGCGGCCGGGCGGCGCGCCCCGGTGACCCGGCCACGCGCCGCCCGCGACCGCGACCGCCGTCCCGCGGCGCCCTCGCCGACGCCCGGCACCTCCAGCAGCGGCACGGCGTGCGGCGCGGCGGCCGCCGCGACCCGCTCGCCGCCCCCGCCTCCGGGCCGCCCGTCCTGCCCGGAGCCCGCGTTCTGCTCCGTGCCCGCGTCCTGGGACGAGCTCGCGTCCCGCTCCATGTCCGCGCCTTGGGGCGAGTTCGCGTTCTGCTCCGTGCCCGCGCCCTGCCCCGTGCCCGCGCCCTGCCCCGGGCCCGGGTCCGGGTCCGGGGACGAGGGCTCCTCGCCGCCCCCGCCGCCGTCCGGGGGAGGGCCGTCGGGGGACGTGCGGTCGAGCAGTTCGTCGAGCAGGGACTCGTCCAGGCCGGGGGCGTCGAACGGGTCCCGCCTGCGCCGGTGCGGCAGCGACAGCCGGGCCGCCGCGCGCACGTCCTCGTCGGTCACCTCCTCGCGTCCCCGCCACGCGGCGTGCGCGAGGGCGGCGTTCGCCGTGACCAGGTCGGCGCGCAGCCCGTCCACCTCGAAGCCCGCGCACACCGCCGCGATCTGCTCCAGCCGCTCGTCCGGCAGCGCGACCCCGGCGAGCCTCTCCCGCGCGGCCGAGATGCGCCGCGCCAGCTCGGCCTCGGCGTCCTCCCAGCGCGCGGCGAAGGCGGCGGGGCCGGCCTCGAACGCCAGCCGCCGCCGGACGACCTCGGCGCGCTCCCTCGGGTCCCGCGACGCCCGCACCTCGACCGTCAGCCCGAAGCGGTCGAGGAGCTGGGGGCGCAGCTCGCCCTCCTCGGGGTTCATGGTCCCGACCAGCAGGAACCGGGCCGCGTGCCGCACCGACACCGACTCGCGCTCCACGTAGCAGGTGCCGAGCGCGGCGGCGTCCAGCAGGAGGTCGACCAGATGGTCGTGCAGGAGGTTCACCTCGTCCACGTACAGGACGCCGCGGTGGGCCGCGGCGAGCAGCCCCGGCTCGAACGCCTTGACGCCCTCGGTCAGGGCGCGCTCCACGTCCAGCGACCCGGCGAGCCGGTCCTCCGAGGCGCCCACCGGCAGCTCCACCAGCGCGGACGGCCGCCGCACCGCCGGTCCGCCCGGCTCGTGCGGGCCGTCCGGGCAGGACGGGTCGGGCGCCGCCGGGTCGCACGCGAACCGGCAGCCCGGCACCGTGTCCACGGCGGGGAGCTGCGCGGCCAGGGCCCGCACGATCGTCGACTTGGCGGTGCCCTTCTCGCCGCGCACCAGCACACCCCCGACCCGCGGCGAGACGGCGTTGAGCAGCAGCGCCAGCTTCAGGTCGTCCAGCCCGACGACGGCGCTGAACGGGTAGGCGACGTTCACACCTGGACCTTCCGGTTGACATGGGCGACCCGCCAGCCGCTCCCGGCGGCGGCGAGCCTCGTGGTGGACAGCGGCGCGAGGTCGATCCGGTCGGCCGCGAGGACGCCGGCGCCGAGCGCGTGGGCGAGCGCCGCCCGGATCACGCCCGCGTCGCAGACGGCGACGCCGGACGGGCGGCCGCCGAGCCACGCCGCGACCCGCGCCGCGAGCGCGGACCGGCTCTCGCCGCCGTGCGGCGCGGCGTCCGGGTCCGACAGCCAGGCGGCCAGCGCGTCCGGATCGGCCGGCCTCCGCGAGGCGGAGGCCCGCCCAGGAACCGTGGTCGGCCTCGGCGAGCGCCGCGACCGGGCGGGCGTCCAGGCCGAGCGCGGCGCAGGTCTCCCGGGCGGCGCGGGCGGGCGACGTCCACGCCTCCCCGTCCGGCAGTGCCCCGGCCAGGGCCTTCGCCCTCGCCAGGCCGGACGGGTCGGCGGCGGGGTCGGCGGGGAAGCGGGCCTCCCGCATCCCCGCCGACGTCGCGTGCCGCACGAACAGCACGCCGGTCAGGGCGGCCCGCTCACGCCGGGGCCGGGGCCGGGGCCGGGGCACGGGCGGCCCGGTCGCAGAACCACCCGAACAGGGTTCCGAAGGACGCCCAGAACACCAGCTGCGTCCCGAGCGAGGTGATGCGGAACTGCCACAGCAGCGTGGCGGGGAACCCGTCCGGCACCTCGTCCACGGTGGGCAGCAGCAGCGACGCCACCGCCACCGGCACGACGAACGCCAGCACGGCCGCCGGCCACCGCGCCCACGGCCCGCCGCGCACGCTGCGCGCCGTGGTCACGGCGATGGCGGTGGACAGCAGCCCCACCCCGATCATCGCCAGGTACAGCAGGGTGCGGGTGTTGATCGTCTCCGGGTCGCCCACCGCGGGCGGGTTCGCCGGATACTTCAGGAACGGCACGACGATGACGGCGGCGAAGGCCGTCCCGGCGGCGGCGAGCGCGAGCGCGGCGTCCGAGCGCGGCCCGACGCGCCCCCGCAGCCCCGCGAAGGCGAGCGCGAAGACGCCGCCCACCGCGAGCCCGTAGAGACCGGTGGCGAGGAAGAGCCCGGCCTTCTGCGTGCCGCGGCTCACCTCCTCGCCGTGCTCGTGTGTTCCGGATTCCTGTTCGTGTGTTCCGGACCCGTGCCCGTGTGTTGCGGACTCGGGGCCGGCCGCCGCGCCGTGCTCGTGCGCGGCGGCGGCGTTCTCCAGGGCGATCGCGTCGTCGACGCGGGGTTCGCCGACCGCGAAGGCGAAGACGCCCGCGACGAGACCGGCCAGCAGGCCCAGAAGAAGGCCCCTGACCAGCAGGGTGCGCACCATGCGGCGGCCTAGTGGCAGGGCACGCCGAGCAGGTGCCGCCCGTCGTGCATCAGCTCGTGGAGGTAGCCGCCGGTCTGCGACACGGCGCCGTTGTCCATCAGGACGAGGTAGCCGAGGAGCAGCAGCGCGGGAACCGCGAGCAGCCAGGGAACGAGGTGGGAAAGGGGGATGTGGCGAGCCGACAGCGTGCTCACGGAGCCTCCGTAGGGGATCTGGCGCGTCCCGGACAATGAGGTCGCGATCACCCGAGCGACCTGGCTCCCGGGATCGTCGTCCCGGATACAGTGGCGCGTCCGCACCGGCATCTCACCGGAT
Organism: Spirillospora sp. CA-108201; assembly: GCF_050936235.1. Lineage (NCBI taxonomy): Bacteria > Bacillati > Actinomycetota > Actinomycetes > Streptosporangiales > Thermomonosporaceae > Spirillospora > Spirillospora sp. CA-108201. Next base: position 22,560 of record NZ_JBNJNE010000002.1, read on the forward strand.
TTCCCTCGGGCAACCGTGAATCAGCCGAACCGTACGGTCCCGGCGAACGCACTGTCAACAGCGTGCCCCCGACTCCGACCCGCCCGTGGAACCGGATAAGCCGCAAGTAAGAGCCTGAAATCCGGCTTTGTTGCGATCAAGAGCGACTCGCCTATCATGGCGATTTTCGTCTCGCGTCCCCCCGCTGTCGACAACGACGACGTTGGAGCCCCCTGCATGATCAGCCAAGAGACCGGCCGGCCTGCCTCCCTCGACGATGTCAAGGGATGGTTCCCCAAGATCGACCAACTCCTCTTCACCTGGCTCCTGGACCGCCAGGAGCGGCTCGGCGAGCGGGGCGACCTGGTGGAACTCGGCTCCTACCTCGGCAAGAGCGCCATCCTGATGGGCCGCCACGTGAAGGAGGGCGAGACCTTCACCGTCTGCGACCTGTTCGACGGCGACGCCCCCGACGACTCCAACCGCGCGGAGATGCAGGGCTCCTACTCCACCCTGACCCGCCAGGCGTTCGAGTCGAACTACCGCGCCTTCCACGACCGCCTCCCGGACATCGTGCAGGGCCCGACCTCGATGATCCTGGACCACGTCCAGCCGGAGACCTGCCGGTTCGTGCACGTGGACGCGTCCCACCTGTACGAGCACGTCCACGCCGACATCCAGGCCGCCCAGGTGCTGCTCCCCAGCGGCGGCCTCATCGTCTGCGACGACTACCGGTCCGAGCACACCCCGGGGGTCTCCGCCGCGGTCTGGGAGTCGGTGGCCACCGGCGGCCTGCGCCCGATCTGCGTCACCACCCAGAAGTTCTACGGCACCTGGGGCGACGCCGACGCGGTCCAGGACGACCTCCTGGACTGGCTGGCGTCGCGGGACGACGCCTGGCACGAGGTCCAGCAGGTCGCCGGGCGGCGGCTCGTCCGCGTCAAGGGCAGCGGGGCGACGCGCCCGCCGAACGAGACGGGCCGGCTGAAGGAGCGGCTCGCGCGGGCCGAGAAGCGGCTCGCCCGCGCGGAGGACAGGCTGTCGCGCGCCCGCGGCGAGTTGGAGGCCGTCCGCGGCTCGGTCAGCTTCCGGGTCGGCCGCGCGGCCACCGCCCTCCCGCGCGCCCTGCGCGGCGGACGCCGGGGGTAGCCCGCCCTCGGCGCGAGGATAGAACGCGTTCTAGTATCGGCCGCATGCGACACGGCATCGTGCTCTTCACCAGTGACCGGGGCATCACGCCCGCCGCCGCCGCGCAGGCCGCCGAGGAGAACGGGTTCCACACCTTCTACGTGCCCGAGCACACGCACATCCCGGTCCGGCGCGACGCCGCGCACCCCGGGACGGGCGACGAGACGCTCCCCGACGACCGCTACACGCGCACGCTCGACCCCTGGGTCGCGCTGGCGTCCGCGGTCACCGTCACCTCGAGGATCCGGCTCGCGACGGCCGTCGCGCTGCCGGTGGAGTCGGACCCGATCACGCTCGCCAAGACGGTCGCCTCGCTCGACCACCTGTCGGGCGGCCGGATCACGCTCGGGGCGGGGTTCGGCTGGAACACCGACGAGCTCGCCGACCACGGCGTGCCGGCCGACCGGCGCCGGACGGTGCTGCGCGAGTACGTGGAGGCGATGCGGGCCCTCTGGACGCGTGAGCAGGCCTCCTACGCGGGGGAGTTCGTCTCGTTCGGGCCGTCCTGGGCGTGGCCGAAGCCCGTCCAGGCCCACGTCCCCCTGCTGATCGGCGCGGGCGGCGGCCCGAAGACGCTCGCGTGGATCGCCGCCCACGCCGACGGCTGGATGACCACCCCGACCGAGCGCGACATCCTGCCGAAGGTCGCCGCCCTGCGCGCGGCGTGGGCGGACGCGGGGCGCGACGGCCGGCCGGAGGTCCGCGTCCTGGCCGCGGCGCGCCCCTCGCCCGAGGAGGTCGCCGCCTGGGAGGAGGCCGGCGTCACCGAGATCATCTGGGGGCTGCCGGACCGGTCCGCCGACGAGGTCGTCGCCTTCCTCGGCCGTCACGCCGCCCGCCTCGGCCTGTGACGCGGCCGGGGCGACGCGGATGAAGAAGGGTCTTTAACCCGTTTAGCCAAGCTCGTCCGAAATGCCGTAAATAATGGCATTGATCGGTGGTCAGCGCTTTCGGCCGACCCCCGCGTAGCACCATTGGCGGTCCGCGCGGGGCGGCACGGTCGAGCCCGGATCGGGACGCCACATCGACAGGGTGGTGAGGCCGGGGTCCACGAGGTCGAAGCCGTCGAACAGCCGCGTGACCTCCGCGCGGCTGCGCAGGGTGATCTGGTACGTGGCCCGCTCGTACACGGCGCCCGCGTGCCGGACCCTCAGGTCGGCGTCGAAGTCGGCGGTCACGTGCGACACCGTGAGGTAGCTGCCGGGCGCCATCGCCTCGCGGAGCCGCGCCACGATCCCGGGCGGGTCGTCGCCGTCGCCGATGAAGTGCAGCACGGCCAGCATCAGCACGGCGACCGGCCGGTCGAAGTCGATGAGCCTGTTCAGCTCGGGGTGCGCCAGGACCTCGCCCGGGCGGCGGGCGTCGCCCTGGATGACGGTCACCTCCGGCGTCCCGGCCAGCAGCGCCCGCCCGTGGACCAGCACGACCGGCTCGATGTCGACGTACACGACGTGGGCGTCCGGCGCGACCTGGTGGGCGATCTCGTGCACGTTGCCCTGGGTGGGCAGGCCCGAGCCGATGTCGATGAACTGCCGGATCCCGGACTCGGCGAGGAAGCGCACCGCGCGCCGCAGGAACGCGCGGTTCTGGCGCGCCATGAAGGGCGTGTCGGGGGCGTGTTTGACGACCTCGTCCACGGCCTCCCGGTCGGCGGCGTAGTTGTCCTTTCCGCCCAGAAGGTAGTCGTACATCCGCGGAACGTTCGGCGTGTGCGGATCGACGGTGTCCAGCGTCCTCTCCCCGACTCTCGGCGCCGCGACTCTCCGGCCTGGGAAATGTCGCGAAGTTACCCGGGACATGTAAGCATTGAGATCAACTCGGAAACAACCGAAACGATGACGCCGACGCGGAGGGCTCGAATGCGAAGCGACGCCGACACCCCATCGCGGATCCCCGGTCCGCCCGCGGGGGACGACGGGACGGCGGCCATCGCGGCGGCCGGCGGGCTCCACGAGTACCAGCTGAGGCTGCACGCCGAGTACGGACCGGTGGTGCGGTTCCCGCTGCCCGGGGCCGGCCTGGCGGTGTCCGTGGCCGACCCGGTGCTGCTGGAGGCCACCGCGAAGATCAACAAGCGGCCGGAGAAGCTGTTCGAGTTCCTGGCGCCGCTCCAGGAGTCGGGCAACCTGCAGACGATCCCGGCGGACGAGCACGGCCCCTGGCGCCGGGTGATGCTGTCGGTGCTGGCCGGGCGCCCCTCCCACGAGGCGCACTTCGCCCGCTTCACCGCGCTCGCCGCCGAGCTGGCCGACCGGTGGGAGGCGCACGACGGCCCGGTGGCGCTGCAGCAGGATCTGAGCGAGCTTTCGCTGCGCATGATCTGCCAGTACGCGCTCGGCAGCGGCCTGGAGTCGCCGGAATCGGCCGCGCGGGTCGTGTCCGCGTTCGAGACCGTCCTCACCGAGTACATGGGCCAGGCCGGGGACGGCGCGGGGAGCCGCGCCGAGGAGGCCCTGGCCTACCTGCGCGCCACCGTCGACCAGGTGCTGGAGGCGCACCGCGAGCGCGGCGACTCGGCGCCCGCCGGGCGCAGCGACCTGATCGCGGCGCTGGCCGAGGCGGGGGAGTCCCCGGCGCGGATCCGCGACACGGTCCTGATGACGATGCTCGCCGCCCACCACACCACCGGCGTCGCGATCTCCTGGACGCTGTACCTGCTGGCCCGGCACCCCGACGCGGCCGAGCGCGTCGCCGAGGAGCTGGACCGCGTGCTCGGCGACCGGCCCGTTCCCGAGTACGCCGACCTCAAGCGGCTGACCTACCTGGACATGGTGCTGCGGGAGACCATGCGGCTGTACCCGCCGGGACCGTACGGCGCGCGGGAGGCCACCGAGGACGTCGTGCTCGGCGAGTACACCGTCCCGGCGGGCACGACCGTCTTCTATCCGTTCTGGGCCGTGCACACGAACCCCGACCACTGGCCCGACCCGCAGCGCTTCGACCCCGGCCGGTTCGCCCCGGAGGCGTCGGCGGGCCGCCCGCGCCTGGCCTACATCCCCTTCGGGATCGGCCCGCGCAGCTGCGAGGGCGCCGCGCTCGCGACGGTCGAGGCGCAGCTCGTCCTGGCCGTCCTCCTCAAGCGCTTCTCCCTCCGCCCGGCGCCCGGCCGGACGGTCACGCCCGTCGAGCGCTTCGTGCTCTGGGCCGCCGAGGACATCCACATGACCCTCACCCCGCGCCGGCCGGCCTGAGCGCGGGTGGTAGAACGACCGGATGGAGTTCTTCTGCTACCACCGTGACCGTGCCGGCTCGATCGGGCTCCGCGAGCAACTGGGGGAGCAGCACTGGTCCTACATGGACCGGTTCGAGAAGGAGCTGATCGCCCGGGGCCCGACGTTCGCCGGCGAGGTCCCCACCGGCAGCGTCCACATCGTCGACCTGCCCGATCCCGCCGCCGCCCGCGCGTTCGCCTTCGACGAGCCGAACTACCAGGCGGGCGCGTACCGGGACGTCATGGTGCGCCGGTGGCGCAACGCGCTGGGCCGCACGATGTGGGACTTCCCCGGCGGCCGGACGGGCGGCGACCGCTTCCTGGTCATCGGCCTGGGGGAGGGGGAGCCCGTCGACCTGGAGGTCGCGGCGGGCGACGACCTCATCGCCTACGGCCCCCTGCTCTCCGACGACGGAGCGGCCTGGCTCGGCACGGCCGCGCTGCTCCGCGCCCCGGACGCCGGCGCGGCCCGCGCCGTCCTGACGCAGGACCGCTACGCCGCCGTCGAGGTCCACCAGTGGGAGTTCGGCGGACGGCGCTGACCTGAGCCCGGCCCGGGGTCAGAGGTTGCGCAGGACGGAGACGACGACGCCGAGGACGGCGGCCTCGTCGCCGTCGATGACGTCGTAGGCGGGGTTGCGGGGTTCGAGCAGGACGTGGCCGTCGCGGCGCCGGTACACCTTCACCGTGGCCTCGCCGTCGATCATGGCGGCGACGATCTGGCCCGAGTGGGCCTCGGGCTGGCGGCGGACCACGACGATGTCGCCGTCGCAGATCGCGGCGTCCACCATCGAGTCGCCGCGCACGCGCAGGCCGAAGACGGTGCCGCGCCCGGTGAGCTCGCGGGGCAGCAGCAGCGTGTCGTCGGCGTGCTCCTCGGCCGGGATCGGGACGCCGGCGGCGATGTCCCCGACCACGGGCACGGTCACCGGGCCGCCCGCCGACTCCCGCGGCGGGCCCTCCCGCAGGAACGCGCGCACGTCGATCGGCCGGGCCACCGCGTCGCCGCGCCGCAGGAAGCCCTGGTCCTCCAGGCTCGCCAGGTGGCGCGACACCGAGGACGGCGACCGCAGGCCCACGGCGTCGCCGATCTGGCGCGTGCTCGGCGCGTACCCGTACCTGACCGCCCAGTCGCGGATCATGGCCAGGATCCGCTGCTGGCGCGGGGGCAGCGCGGAGGCGTCCAGGTCCCCGAACGGGTCGGCGTCGCTGTAGGCGGTCACCCACGGAATTGTAGGGGCGCGGCGGCCGGGAGAGCGGGCGGGACGCGCCCCCGCCGCGGCCTCAGGAACGCGTGGCGGCCTCCAGCGCGGCCGTCTCGAACGCGGCGGCCAGTTCCACGACGTCCTCGGGTGCGCGCGACGGCGAGCCGGTGTCGAACGGGGGCCTCGGGTCGTACTCCGCCCAGAGCTGGACGGCCTGGGCGGTCCGCGTGTCGGTCAGGAGTTCCACCAGCCGCAGCGCCATGTCGATCCCGCTGGAGACGCCGGCGGCGGTCACGACGCGGGCGTCGCGCTCGACCACCACGCGCTCCGGGACCGGGACGGCGCCGAACAGCGGGAGCTTGTCGAGGTGCCGGTAGTGCGTGGTCGCGCGCAGCCCGTCGATCAGGCCCGCGGCGCCGAGGACGAGCGACCCGGAGCACACCGAGGTCGTCCAGCGGGTGGCGGGGTGGACCTCGCACAGCCAGGCCGGGAGCGCCCCTTCCAGGACGTGCACGGTGCCGGGCCCGCCGGGGACGACGACCACGTCCGGGCGCGGCGCCTCGTCGAGCCCCACGGCGGTCAGCCGGAGCGTGCGGCAGTCGTCGAGCACCGGGCCGGGCCGCTCGGCGGCGAACACGACCCGCACGCCGGGGGTGAGGGCCAGCATCTGGTACGGGCCGACGACGTCCAGGGCGGTGAAGCGGTCGTACAGCGGGATGACGACCGTGATCTCGGACTCGGTCATGGCGGCCGCTCAGTGCCCGTACTCGCGCCGGCGCCGGAGCAGCACGGCGAGCATCGCGACCATCATCAGCACGTGCGCGGCGGTCATGAACGCCATCCCGCCGACGACGCCGGTCCACACGAGCGGGAGCAGCACCGCCGGCGCGTACATCGCGGCGCACATCTCCAGCGTGCAGGCCAGGCCGTGGCGGCGCAGGAGCATCCACGCGGCCATGCCGAGGGCCATGTCGGTGGCCATGAGCAGGTAGTGGGCGCCCGGATGCGCGTCGAACGCGACCGTGAGCCCGAGCAGGGCGCGGAGCCCGCCGAAGGCGAGCATCCCGGCGAACATCGCGAGCACCATCTCGACGTAGTGCAGGGTGAGCCGCCGCCATGGGGTGCGCGCGTGCGCGGACGCCGGTGAACCGGGATCCAGGGTGCGGGACGTGGTAGCCATGCCATCACCTTCGGCGAGCCGGGGCTCGCCCGCCAGTCCCGGCGGCGAGCAGGTCCGAAAACTTGGGGTGGCCGTCTATCGGACATAGGGCATAGGCGCGTTGACGGGCAATACCGTGGCGGTATGCACGAACTGCGGCGCGTCCTCGTGGTGGGCTACCCGGCGGCCGAACTGCTCGACATCGCCTGCGTCGTCTCGGCGCTCCAGGTGGCCAACTTCCTGAACCGGCGCGGCGTGTACGAGGTCTCGCTGGCCTCGCCGGGCGGCAGGCCGATCCACACCGGGACGGGCCTGACGCTCCAGGCGCAGCAGTCCCTGGAGCGCGCCGCGGGACCGCTCGACACGCTGGTCGTGTCGGGCGGCATCGGCTACGTCGACGCCATGGAGGACGGCCGGCTGGTCGCGCACGTGCGCAGGCTCGGCCTGGAGTCGCGCCGCGTCGCGTCGGTGTGCACCGGCGCCGGCGTCCTCGCCGCGGCCGGGCTCCTGGACGGGCGGCGGGCGTCGACCCACTGGGAGCACGCCGACTTCCTGGCGCGCCGGTTCCCGGCCGTCGACTTCGACAGCGGGCCGATCTTCGTGTCCGACGGGCGGGTCTGCACGTCCGCCGGCGTGACCGCGGCCCTGGACCTGACCCTGTCGTTCGTCGAGTCCGACGTGGGCCCGGAACTGGCCCGGAGCGTGTCGCGGCAACTGGTGACGTACCTGCAGCGGCCCGGCAACCAGGCCCAGATGAGCATGTTCACGGCGCCCTCGGCGCGCAGCTCGCTGGTCCGGGACGCCGTGACGCACATCGCCGGGAACCCGGCCGCGGACCTGTCGGCGGCGGCCCTGGCGGCCCGGGCCGGGGTGAGCCGGCGGCATCTGTCCCGCCTCTTCCTGGCCGAGCTGGACATGACCCCGGGGCGGTTCGTGCGGCGGGCGCGCGGCGAGGCGGCGGCGCACCTGCTCACCGGCACGTCCCTGACCGTGGAGACGATCGCGTCCCGCTGCGGGTTCGGCAGCGAGGAGGCGCTGCGCCAGGCGTTCCGCGGCCTGTACGGCGTCTCCCCGTCCCACTACCGCGCCACGCAGACGACCACCCGGAGCACCGCGCGGTGAGCCGCCCGCGGCCTCGCCGTCCAGCGCGGAGCGGCGCCGGAACCCGGGGCGGCCGGTTCGCGCGATCGAGCACCTCGCACACCAGGGGGATGTTTAGATCGAGGTCGGGGCGGTAGCGAGCGGACCGATTGCTTCGGTCGCCTCGGGAGACGAGACATGCCACTTTCAGACCAGCCCCACCGCGACCAGGCGCGCACGCCCGAGGACCCTGCCGGCGACCAGGCGGGCGGGCTCCCGTGCCACGCCGCCGCCCGCTACGCCTCCTTCACCGCGGCGACCTCGCCCACATCGGCCGCCCGGTCGCCGCTCACCGCGTCCGACCCCTCCTGACCCACGGCGCGGCCCCCTCCGGTCGGCCGCCCGGCACCCGCGCCCCCGCACCGGCCTCGGCGACGCGAGCGCCGGGTGCGGGGGCGCCCGGACCTCCAGAATGTCAACAATCTGGCATGCAATCCATGCGGCCACTTTCGCGCACAAATTGTTGACAATCTTGTCTGCGGATTCGTAGCATCGCCGACACGCCGGCGGTGCCCCGGCGGCGCCCCCACCGTCCTGGAGAAGCCCCGTGATCAGAATCCGCACGGCCGCGGCCGCCGCCTCCGCTCTCCTGCTCGCCGCGTGCGGAACCGCGGGGGGCGGTTCCGACGCGTCCGGCGACGGCCCCGTCCCGGTGAAGGTCAGCGTCATCCCGATCGTGGACGTGGCGCCGATCTACCTCGGGAGGCAGCAGGGCTTCTTCGCCGAGCAGGGGCTGAAGCCGGACCTCGTCCCCGCCCAGGGCGGCGCCGCGATCGTGCCGGCCGTCGTCAGCGGCCAGGTCGACTTCGGGTTCAGCAACTACACCTCGCTGATCCTCGCGCGCTCCAAGGGCCTGCCGCTCAAGGTCGTCGCGCCCGGCGCCGGCTCGACCGGCGTCAGGGGCAAGGACTTCGGGGGCGTGGTCGTCAAGGCCGGCAGCCCGGTCAGGTCGGCGAAGGACCTCGCCGGGAAGCGGGTCGCGGTCAACACCCTGAACAACATCAACGACACCACGGTCCGGGCCTCGATCCGCGCCGCCGGAGGCGACGCGAGGAACGTCAGGTTCACCGAACTGGCCTTCCCGGACATGCTCCCCGCCCTCGACAAGGGGAACGTCGACGCGGTCCAGGTCGTCGAGCCGTTCCTGACGACCGCGCTGAAGAACGGCGGGCGGCTGGTCGCGTCCAACTACGTGGACACCGCTCCCGACCTGACCATCGCGGCCTACTTCACCTCCCAGAAGACCGCCGCCGCCAGGCCGGAGCTGGTGAAGAAGTTCGCCGCGGCGATGCGCAGGTCGCTCGCGTACGCGTCCGACAACCCCGAGGCCGTGCGCAAGGTACTCGGCTCCTATACCAAGATCGATCCAGCGCTGACCGGCTCGCTCACGCTCCCGACCTACCCCGCGCGGGTCGACCGCGCGTCGCTGGACACGCTCTCGGCCCTCGCCGTGCGGGACGGCCTGATCAAGCAGGCCCCCGACGCCGAGGGCCTGCTGCCGTGACGGCCGCGTTCGCGACGGGGAGCGGCCGGGACGCGCGGCGCCGCCGTCCCGTGCCCGCCTGGGCGCTCGGCCTCGCCGGCCTGGCCTGCCTCATGGCGATCGCGGAGGCCGTGCCCAGGGCCGGGCTGGTGGAGGAGCGCTTCCTGCCCCCGTTCAGCGTGATGGTCTCGGCGCTGGCCGAGCAGGCCGGGACGCCGGCCTTCTGGCAGGCGCTGCTGGAGACGCTGCGCGGCTGGGCGCTCGGCCTCGCGGTCGCGATGGCGGCGGGCGTCGCGCTGGGCCTCCTGATCGGCGGCGTCCCCGTGCTGCGGGAGGCACTGGCCTCGACGATCGAGTTCCTGCGCCCCATCCCGTCGGTGGCGCTGATCCCGCTGGCGGTGCTGCTGTACGGGACCGGGACGCGCTCGACGCTCCTGCTCGTCGTCTACGCCTCCTTCTGGCAGGTCCTGGTGCAGGTCCTGTACGGGGTGCGGGACGTTGACCCGGTCGCCCGGGAGACGGCGCGGTCGTACCGGTTCCGCCCGCCGGCGCGGGTGCGGACGGTGATCTGGCCGACCGCCCTGCCGTACGTGGTCACCGGGTTCCGGCTGGGCGCGGCGGTGGCGCTGATCCTGGAGATCACCGGGGAGCTCGTGATCGGGTCGCCGGGGCTGGGCCGGCAGATCGCGGTGGCGCAGGGCTCCGGCGCGGTCGCGTCGATGTACGCGCTGGTCATCGTGGTCGGCCTGATCGGCGTGCTCGTCAACGTGCTCGCGCGGACCGTCGAGCGCCGCGTGCTGCGATGGCACCCGTCGGTCCGCCGGGAGGTGGTCTCGTGACCGTCCCCGGGCTCCTGCGCAGGCTCCTGGCGGCGGTGGCGGTGCCCGCGCTGCTGGTCGGGGCGTGGTGGGCGGCGTCGGCGGGCAGCACCGACTTCTTCTGGCCGCCGCTGAGCCGGATCGCCGGCGCGTTCGACGACACCTGGTTCCACGGCCGGATCACCGCCGACGTGCTCCCCAGCCTGGCCCGCCTGCTCGCGGGCTACCTCCTCGCGCTGCTCCTCGGCGTCGCGCTCGGTGTCGCGATCGGCTCCGTGCGCGTCCTGCGGGCCTTCCTGGAACCGGTTCTGGAGTTCTTCAGGGCGATCCCGCCGCCGGTGCTGGTGCCGATCCTGATGCTGTTCGCCGGCATCGGGAACGGGATGAAGATCATGGTGATCGTCTCCGGATGCGTCTGGCCGGTCCTGCTGAACACGGTGGAGGGCGTGCGCGCCCTGGACGAGGTGCTGCGCGACACCGCCCGGTGCTACCGCATGCGCCCGCGCTCCCGGCTCGTCCACCTGGTGCTGCGCGGCGCGAGCCCGCGGATCGCCGCGGGGGCGCGGCAGGCGCTGTCCATCGGCATCATCCTGATGGCGGTCAGCGAGATGTTCGCGGCGAGCGACGGGCTCGGCTTCACGATCATCCAGTTCCAGCGCGGCTTCTCGATCCCGCAGATGTGGACCGGGATCCTGCTGCTCGGACTCGTCGGCATCGCCCTGTCGGGGATCTTCCAGCTCGTGGAGGCCCGGCTGCTCGACTGGTACACCGGCCTGCGCCGGTCGCAGCGGGAGGGTTGAGATGACCGCCACGCCCACGGGCGCGAAGAGCCCGGACACCTCCACGGCGCTGCTGGACGTCCGCGGCCTGAGGAAGGTCTACGAGAGCAGGGGGCGCGGGGTCGAGGCGGTCCGCGACCTGACCTTCTCCGTGGGGACGGGGGAGCTGGTCTGCATCGTCGGGCCCTCCGGCGCGGGCAAGACCACCCTGCTGAAATGCGTCGCCGGGCTCCTGGGATGCACGTCCGGGGAGGTGGTGCTCGAAGGGCGGAAGGTCACGGGCCCGCCCCCGGGCATGGCCGTGGTCTTCCAGGAGTACGGCCGCAGCCTGTTCCCCTGGATGACGGTGCGGCAGAACGTCGAACGCCCGCTGAAGGAGAGGAGGGTCCCGAAGGCGGAACGGCAGCGGCTCGTACGGGAGGCGCTGGAGGCCGTCGGGCTGTCCGGGGTCCACGACGCCCACCCCTGGCAGCTGTCGGGAGGCATGCAGCAGCGCGTGGCCATCGCCCGCGCGGTCGCCTACGAGCCGCGCCTGCTGCTGATGGACGAGCCCTTCGCCGCCGTCGACGCCCAGACGCGCGCCGACCTCGAAGACCTCGTCCGGGCCCTCTGGCGCAGGCTCGGGGTGACCGTCCTGTTCGTCACCCACGACATCGACGAGTCCGTCTACCTCGGGCAGCGCGTCGTCGTGCTGTCGAACCCGCCGACGGTCGTGCTGGAGGAGGTCGCGATCGACCTGCCGGACGAGCGCGACCAGCTCGCCACCCGCTCCGACCCGCGCTTCACCGAACTGCGGGCCCGCGTCTACCGGCTCGTCCAGCGGGCGAAGGGCGGCGGCCGGCCGGCGGACGCGTGACGCGCCCCGTATCCACACCGACACGTGTCGACGAAAGGTTGCGATGAGTCCAGAGAACGCGGTGGGAGCGGAGAAGGCGCCGGCCGCCGGTCCGCTGCTGGTCGTCAGCGCGCACGCCGGGGACTTCGTGTGGCGCGCCGCCGGCGCGATCGCGCTGGCGTCCGCGCGCGGGCAGCGGGCGAAGGTGGTGTGCCTCAGCTACGGGGAGCGCGGGGAGTCCGCGCGCGCCTGGCGCGAGGGGAGGGGCCTCGACGAGATCAAGGCGCTGCGCCGCGCGGAGGCGGAGGCCGCGGCGGCCGAGCTCGGCGCCGGGATCGAGTTCGTGGACGCGGGCGACTACCCGCTGCCGGAGACACCCGGGCTGGTCGACCGGCTGGTGCGGGTGTACCGCGACTTCGAACCCGCCGTGGTGCTGACCCACACGCCGTCCGACCCCTACAACGGCGACCACCCCGCCGCCGCGCGGATGGCGCTGCAGGCGCGGGTGCTGGCCCAGGCGATCGGGTACGACGCGCCGGGCGAGCCCCTCGGCGCGCCCCCGGTGTTCTTCTTCGAGCCGCACCAGCCGGAGCAGTGCGACTTCAAGCCGGACGTCCTGCTCGACATCACGCCGGTCTTCGACCGCAAGCGCAAGGCGATGGAGTGCCTGCCCGCGCAGCGGCACATGTGGGACTACTACACCGACCTGGCCAGGCGGCGCGGTGTCCAGTTCAAGCGCAACGCCGGGCCGAACCTCGGTCTGGCCCACGACACCATGGCCGAGGCGTACGTGCGGCTGTACCCGCAGACCACGGACGTGCTGGCATGAGGACGATCGTGGTCACCGGGCCGCCCCGCGCGGACCTCGCGCACGTCGACGCGCTCGCCGGGCACGGCGTGGCGACCGTCCACGAGGCGATGGGACGGACGGGCTGCCTCGGCCCCTCCCTGCGGCCGGTGCACCTCGGGTCGCGGATCGCCGGGACGGCGGTCACGGTCCTGTCCTGGCCGGGCGACAACCTGATGATCCACGTCGCGGTGGAGCAGTGCCGCGCCGGGGACGTGCTGGTGGTGGCGACCACCTCGCCGTCCACCGACGGGATGTTCGGCGAGCTGTTCGCGACCGCGCTCCAGCACCGCGGCGTCCGCGGCCTCGTCATCGACGCGGGGGTGCGCGACGTGGCCGACCTGCACCGCATCGGCTTCCCCGTGTGGTCGGCGGCCGTCAGCGCGCAGGGCACCGTGAAGGCCACGCCCGGCGCCGTCAACGTGCCGATCGCCATCGGCGGGCAGACGATCCGTCCCGGCGACGCGATCCTCGCCGACGACGACGGCGTGGTGCGGGTGGCCCGGCAGGACGTGCCCCGCGCCGTCGCCGCCGCGCGGGCGCGCGCGGAGAAGGAGGAGGCGACCCGCGCGGCGTTCCGCGAGGGGCGGCTCGGCCTCGACCGGTACGGGCTCCGCGACCGGCTCCCCGGACTGGGCGTCGAGTACGTCCCCTACGAGGAGTACGAGGAGTCATGAACGGCGTGCGCTGCATGCTGATGCGGGGCGGCACCTCCAAGGGCGCCTACTTCCTCGCCGCCGACCTGCCCGCGGACCCGGGCGAGCGCGACGACCTGCTCCTGCGCGTCATGGGCGCGCCCGACCCGCGGCAGATCGACGGGATCGGCGGCGCCCACCCGCTGACCAGCAAGGTCGCCGTCGTCGCCCCCTCCGGCCGGCCCGGCGTGGACGTCGAGTACCTGTTCCTCCAGCTCGGCGTGGAGGAGGCCACGGTCTCCGACCGGCAGAACTGCGGCAACCTCCTCGCCGGCGTCGGGCCCTTCGCCGTCGAACGCGGCCTCGTCGCGCCCGGCGGCGAGCACGCGGCCGTCCGCGTCCTGATGGTGAACTCCGGCGGCGTCGCCACCGCCCGGTTCGCGACCCCGGGCGGCGCCGTCCGGTACGACGGCGGCACCGCGATCTCCGGCGTGCCCGGCGCCGCCGCGCCGGTCGTGCTGGACTTCGAGGACACCGCGGGCTCGGCCACCGGCGCGCTGCTGCCCACCGGCAGCGTCCGGGACGCCGTCGGCGGCGTCGAGGTGACCTGCGTCGACAACGGGATGCCGGTCGTGGTCGCCGCCGCCCGCGACCTCGGCGCCACCGGCTACGAGACGCCGGACGAGCTCGCCGCCGACGGCGGCCTGCGCGAGCGGATCCAGGCGCTGCGCCTGCGGGCCGGCGAGCTGATGGGCCTCGGCGACGTCTCCGCCGCCCCCGTCCCCAAGACCACGCTGGTCGCCCCCGCCCGCGACGGCGGGACGATCTGCACCCGCACCTTCATCCCGCTGCGCCCGCACGCCTCCATCGGCGTGCTCGGCGCCGTCAGCGTCGCCACCGCGCTGCTCCTGGACGGCGCGGTCGGCCGCGACATGGCGCGGCTCCCCGCGCCCGGCGCGCCGATGAGCGTCGAGCACCCCGCCGGACGGCTGGACGTCGAGGTCGAGCTCGACGGCACGTCCCCGCGCCGGGCCGGCATCGTCCGCACCGCCCGCAAACTCTTCGACGGCACCGTCTTCCCCCGGAGTCCCGCATGAGCACCAGACACGAGATCGCGCACGTCGCGCACGCCGAGCTGCTGACCCCCGAACCGGACGCGAGCCTCGGGTTCTTCACCCGCGTCATGGGCCTCACCGAGGTCGGCGCCGAGGGCGACTCGGTGTACCTGCGCACCTGGGACGACTACGAGCACCACACCCTCAAGCTGACCGCGCACACCACGTCCGGCATCCGCCGCACCGGGCTGCGCGCGTCCTCCCAGGAGGCCCTGGAACGGCGCGTCCGGGCGATCGAGGAGGCCGGGCTCGGCATCGGCTGGCGGGACGGCGACCCCGGCATCGGCCCCACCTACGTGTTCCGCGACCCGGACGGCCACGAGCTGGAGATCTACTGGGAGTCGCAGTGGTACGAGGCGCCGCCGGAGCTGAGGCCCTCGCTGAAGAACCAGGCGCAGGCCTACCCGGCGCGCGGCGTCTGCGTCCGCCGCCTCGACCACGTCAACTTCCTCGCCGCCGAGGTGGAGCCGAGCACCGGATTCGTCCGCGACGTCCTCGGCGGGCATCCCACCGAGCAGATCCGGCTGGACGACGGCACCATCGGCGCCCGCTGGCTGACCTTCACCAACAAGTCCTACGACCTCGTCTACACGCGCGACTGGACGGGCTCCAACGGCCGCCTGCACCACATCGCGTTCGCCACCGACACCCGCGAGGACATCCTGCGGGCAGCCGACATCTTCCTGGACGACGGCGTCTTCATCGAGACCGGCCCGCACAAGCACGCCATCCAGCAGACGTTCTTCCTGTACGTCTACGAGCCCGGCGGCAACCGGATCGAGTTGTGCAACCCCTGCGCCCGCCTCATCCTGGCCCCGGACTGGAGGACCATCACCTGGACCGAGGCCGAACGCGCCAAGGGCCAGGCGTGGGGGCTGAAGACCATCGAGTCCTTCCACACCCACGGCACCCCGCCCGTGGACGCCCCCGCCACCTGACGCTCACGGCTCGCTTCGCGTCGCGTCCCCGGCGGTGCCGCTGGCGCCGGTCCCGAGGTGCCGGACGCGCCGCTCGACATCCCTGCGCGCGTCGCCGGTGTCGGGCGCCGGGTCCGACCCGAGCGTCCCGGCGGCCCGGCTCGCGCCCGTCCCCACGCCCCGGACGCGCCGCTCCACGTCGGCGCGGGCCCGCTCGCCCGCCGACTCCGGTGCGCGGTCCCCGACGTCGCCGTGCCCGCCCGTCCCCAGGTGCCGGACGCGCTCGCGGATGTCGTCCTCCGCCTCGTTCCCGCTCGGCCGGGCCTCGGTCCCGAGCCTTCCCGGCCGGTCGCTCGCGCCCGTGCCGACGCGCTGGACGCGCCGCTCGACGTCCGTCCCTGCGTCCACGCCGCTGGTCTCCTCGCGCACGGTTCCCCCCGCCGTCCGTCCCGGTCTCTCGTCCGAACCCTCCTGATACCCGCGCTGACCAGGCGACATGCCCTCGTGTGCGCAAATACGCCGCGCGAGCCCGCCGGCGGGGGCGGGCCGCGCTGCTCTGGGCGGATCCGCCCAGAGCAGCACAGGCTGTGACCAGTGCGCGGGCCGGCGCAGAGTGAAGGGCATGAGCGAGGAACAGGCAATCCCGTTGTTCAACGAACGAGTGCGGCGCGAGCTCTACCAGCAGCGCGTCCTCGTCCTCGACGGCCCGCTGGACGACGACAACGGCACGCTGCTGGCGACGCAGATGATGATCCTGGCGCGGGAGGACGCCTCGACCGACATCGCGCTGTGGATCCACTCGCCCGGCGGGTCGGTGCCGTCGATGCTGGCGATCCGCGACGTCATGCGGCTCATCCCGTGCGACGTCGCCACGCTGGTCCTCGGCATCGCCTACAGCGCCGGCCAGTTCCTGCTGTCGTCGGGGACCCCGGGCAAGCGCCGCGCCATGCCGCACTCCCGCGTGCTGATGCACCAGGGCTCCGCCGGGATCGCGGGGGCCGCCGTCGACATCGAGTTGCAGGCCAACGACCTGCGCCACACCCGCGACACGGTACTGGGGCTCATCGCCGAGGACACCGGCCAGCCCATCGAGCAGATCTTCGAGGACTCGCTGCACGACCGCTGGTACACGGCGCGCGAAGCGCTCGACTACGGCTTCGTCGACGCGGTCGTCAGCACGTTCGACGAGGTCATGCCCGCCCGCCGCCGGCCCGTGGGGCTCGGCGCCCCGTCCGAGGGAGCCTCCCGATGAGCACCTACACGATCCCGAACGTCATCGCGCAGCACCCCCGCGGCGAACGCGTCATGGACGTCTACTCGCACCTGCTGACCGAGCGGATCATCTATCTCGGCACCGCCATCGACGCGGGCGTCGCTAACGCGCTCGTCGCGCAGCTGCTCTTCCTGGAGTCCGACAGCCCCGAGCGCGACATCCAGCTGTACATCAACTGCGAGGGGGGAGACCCGAGCGCGATGCTCGCCGTGTACGACACGCTGCGCTACATCCGGCCGCAGGTGGCGACGACGTGCGTGGGGCAGGCGGTCGCGGTCGGCGCCGTCCTCCTCGCGGCGGGCACCCCGGGCAAGCGCGCGGCGCTCCCGCACACGCGCGTCGTCCTGCACCAGCCGATGGGGCAGGGCCGGGGCGCGATCCCGGACCTCATCCTCCAGGCGGACGAGGTCGTCCGGGTGCGCGCGGACATCGAGGGCATCCTCTCCCGGCACACCGGGCAGGACGTCGCGACCCTGCGCGCCGACACCGACCGCGACCGCGTGTTCACCGCGGGCACGGCGCTGGAGTACGGCCTCATCGACCACGTGATCGAGGAGCGGCAGCCGATTCCCGCGTAGCGGACCGCCTACGCGGCCAGGGCGTACGCCGCGTGACAGGTCGGGCCGGCCGTGCCGGCCGCCCCGGCCGGCACGGCCAGCAGGGTCGTCGCGATCGCGAGCGTCAGGTCGCCGAGCGTCACGTCCAGCGCTCCGGCGACCGCGGCGATCATCTCGCTGGACGGCTCCTTGACGCCGCGCTCCATCTCCGAGAGGTACTGCGGCGAGACGCCGGCGCGGCGGGCGGTCTCCACGAGGATCTCGCCGCGTTCGATGCGCAGGCGCCGCAGGCACCGGCCGAGCGCGTCGCGCCACAGCGGCTCCGCGGGGGACGCCGCGGACGGCTCGGACGGCTCGCGAGGCGCCCGCGGGCCGGGCGTCTCGTCGGCGGGCATGTCGTCGGCAGGCGTGAGCGGTCGCACGGTCTCGGCCATGCGCCCATCGTAGATCGGCCGCGCCGGGGGCCCCAGGGATTCCGCCCACCGCAGAACGGCGGGGCCTGCGATCCTGAGGGCATGCGCGTGCTGATCGTGGGAGCGGGGATCATCGGGGCCGCGCTGGCGGACCGGCTCGCCCGCCCGGCGCCCGGCGCCCCCGTGCGCCTCACCGTGGTCGAGGGGGAGGGGCCCGGCGCCGGCACGTCCGGTACGAGCTACGCCTGGATCAACGCCAACGACCCCGCCGACCCGGCCTACCACCGGTTCCGGACGGCGGCGATGTCCGCCTGGCGCGACCTGGCGGCCGGCTTCGGCGCCCCGGCCTGGTACCGGCCGTCGGGCAACGTCACCTGGGCGGTCGCCGCCGCCGCGAAGGAGAGGCTGGCCGACAGGGTCGCACGGCTCGCCGGCCTCGGCTACGCCGCCGACCTGATCACTTCCGACCGCCTCCGCGCGCTGGAGCCGCACGTCACCGCACCGCCGGACGCGCTCATCGCGCACTACCCTGTCGAGGCCCACCTGCACGGGGGCCCCGCCGCGCGGGAGCTGGCCCGGCGCGCCCGCGAGTCCGGCGCCGACCTGGTGACGGGCCACCGCGCGGTCCGCCTCAACACCGACGGCGACCGCGTGACCGGCGTACGGCTCGACGACGGCCGCGATCTGCACGCCGACCTCACGGTCTGCGCGGCGGGGCGGCACGGCACGGCGCTCCTGGCCACCGCCGGGGTCGCCCTCCCGCTGGTCGACCCGTCCGAGCCGGGCTCGGCGGCCCCGTGCCTCGTCGCCACCACCTCCGCGGCGCCGGGCGCCCTCCACGGACTCGTCCACGCCCCGGCCCTGTCCGCCCGGCCCGCGGAGACCGGGGGACTGGCCCTGGAAGCCGACGACCTGGACGCCGGAGTCGACGAGTCCGCCTCCCCGGCGCTCCTTCGGGCGGTCGGCGGCGAACTGCTCGCCCGCGCGCGTGCGCTCATCCCCACCCTGACCGCCGAGGTCGCCGAGGTGCGGCGATGCGTCCGCCCCCTGCCTGCGGACGGCTACCCGCTCATCGGCTTCCTGCGCCCCGGCCTCTACACCGCCGTCACCCACAGCGGCATCACCCTCGCCCCCCACCTCGCCGCCCTGATCGCCCAGGAGATCACCGGCGGCCCGTCCCCCGCGCTGGCCCCCTACCGCCCCGATCGCGCCAGACGCGAGTAGGCCGGGCGCGCCGATCAGCGCGGGTCCGCCTGGGCTCGCGGGAGACTTACCGTGTACGGATAGAGTGCGGCGCGGGAGGGGGAACCGATGAGCCCACGGGCCGACGCCGACGAGGTGACCGAGCGGCCTCGCGTTCCGCTGAGCCGCGGGCGGGTGCTGCGGGCGGCGGTGCGCCTCGCCGACCGCGACGGCCTCGACTCGCTCACCATGCGCCGGCTCGCGCAGGAGGTCGGGGTCGAGGCGATGTCGCTGTACCACCACGTCGCCAACAAGGAGGCCGTCCTCGACGGCGTGGTCGAGGTGGTCCTCGACGAGATCATGACGGCGGTGCGGGAGGCCGGGGCGCCGCCCCCCGAGCGGGACTGGCGGGCGGCGCTGCGCGCGCGGATCCTCGCCGCCCGGGACGTCCTGCTCCGCCACCGCTGGGCCCCGCAGCTCCTCGGCGGCCGCACCACCATGAACCCGGTCGTCATCGCGTACTACGACGAGGTCGTCGGACTTCTGCGGGCGGGCGGCTTCTCCTTCGACCTGGCCCACCGCGCGCTGCACGTCCTCGGCAGCCGCGCGCTCGGGTTCGCCCAGGAGCTGTTCCAGCCCGGCGACGCCCAGCCCGCCGGCGATCCCGCGGTGATGGAGCAGATGGCCGGCCGGTTCCCCCACCTCGCCGGGATGCTGGCGGACGCCGTCCACGACGACCCGGGCGGCACCCTGGGCTTCTGCGACGACCAGTTCGAGTTCGAGTTCGCCCTCGACCTGATCCTCGAAGGGCTGGAGCGGCGCCGCGCCGCCGGCGCCTGACCTCTCCGGCCACCCCTCGCCAGAAGTCCGCCCCGCCCTCCCCTTGACTGCCTTACGGCGTACGATTACCTTACGGCGTATGAGAACCTTACGACGTACGACGACGGGCCCGCTTCCCGCTCCTCCGGCGGACGGGGACACCGTCAGGGCCTGGACCTGGGACCGCTACGGTCCGCCCGACGTGCTGGCGCTCAAGGACGTCGGCGAGCCCGGAATCGCGCGGGACGAGGTGCTCGTGCGGGTGCGGGCGGCGTCCGTCAACCCCTACGACTGGCGCCACCTGCGGGCCGACCCGAAGCTGGTGCGGCTCAGCTGCGGGCTGCGGCGGCCGAGGCCGGGCCTCGTCCTCGGCGCCGACCTCGCCGGTGTCGTGGAGCGCACGGGCGACGCGGTGACCGGGCTGCGTCCCGGCGACGAGGTCTTCGGAGAGGTCCGGCTCGGCTCGTTCGCCGAGGCCGTCGCCGTCCCGCAGGACCGGCTGGCCGTCAAGCCCGCCCGCCTCACCTTCGAGCAGGCGGCGTCGGTGTCGATGGCCGCGCACACGGCGCTGCAGGGGCTGCGGGACACGGGGAGGATCTCCGCCGGCCGGCGGGTCCTCGTCAACGGGGCGTCCGGCGGCATCGGGACGTTCGCCGTGCAGCTCGCCAAGACGTTCGGCGCCGAGGTCACCGGCGTGTGCAGTACCCGCAACCTCGAACTCGTCCGCTCCCTGGGCGCGGACCACGTGGTGGACTACACCCGCGAGGACTTCACGGAGCGGAAGGGGCGGTACGACCTGCTCCTGGACATCGTGGGCGACCGGTCGCTCGCCGCGCTGCGGCGCTGCCTGACCTCCCGCGGCACGCTGGTGATCGTGGGCGGCATCGCCTCGCCCCGCGGCGGGCTGCTGGGCCCGGCGGGGCAGATCGTCCGCGGGGCGCTGGCCTCTCCGTTCGTCCGCCAGCGCATCGACTCCGTCGCCTGGAAGCCCAACTCCGCGGACCTGCGGTTCCTGGCCGGGCTGATGGAGCAGGGGCGGGTCACGCCCGTCATCGACCGGACCTACCCGTTCGCCGAACTCCCGGAGGCCCTGCGCTACCTCGAACGCGGCCACGCCCGCGGCAAGGTCGCCATCGCCCTCTGACCGTCCGCCCGGGAATCAGGCCATCGCGATGGCGGCGATCCCGGCCAGCACCACGGCCGAGCCCGCCAGGCGGCGGACGGCGTTCGCCTCGCCGAGGACCCGCCACGCGGCCAGCCCGCCGAGCACGATGCTCAGCTCGCGGGCGGGAGCGACCAGGCTGACCGGCGCGATCCGGAGCGCGAAGAGCACGAGCAGGTACGCCACCGGCGACAGCAGGCCGATGGTGAGCGCCTCGCGCCGGTGGTCGCGCCACAGCCGCGCGGTCCTCGCCCTGTCCCGCAGCGCGTACGGCGCGAGGAGCAGGCTCTGGGCGAGCGCCCCGGAACCGAAGTAGACCAGCGGCGGTACCGCCAGGCCCGTCACCGAATGCGCGTCCCAGAGCGTGTAGCCCGCGATCATGACCCCGGTCAGCACGCCGTAGAGGACGCCCGCGCGGCGCCGCGCCGGCGAGGCGCCGCCCTCCGCCGGCGCGCCGCTGCTCACGACCAGCACGCCGGCGATCACCAGGAGCGCGCCGACCAGGCCCGGCAGGCCGGGGTCCTCCCCGAGGAAGAGGACGGCCACCAGCACCGACAGCAGCGGCCCGGTGCCCCGGGCCAGGGGATAGACCACCGACAGGTCGCCGACGGCGTACCCGCGCTGCAGCACGATGCCGTACGCCACGTGCAGGATCGCGGTCACCAGTGCCGCCGGCAGCCACGTCCATCGCGGACGCTGGGGGTCCAGCGCCAGGAAGACCGCCGCCGCCGGGGCGAACACGGCGGCCGAGACCGTGTAGTAGAGGAAGACGAACGGCGCCCCGCCGTCGCCGACCCGCTTCGCGGAGAAGTTCCAGAACGCGTGCACCACGGCGGCGACGAGAACGAGCGAGAGGGCCCAACCGTTCACCAGCCGACCTCCCCCCGAGTGCGGCGCCATCGTACTCGCGCCCTCCCGCCGGGGGAGCGGTGACCGCTTGTGGACGTCGAGCGGGATATTCCGGCCTCCCCATGGCAGGTTGAACGTGAATCTCATTCAAATTTCGTGATTCGTGGGGCCGTGAGAAGAGCAAGCGCTTGGCGGGGCCCCCGGGACGAGGGTCGACTGATGGGCAGACGGTTTCCCGGCAGGCTCTGGCTGGTCGTCACCGCCGCGTTCGTGCTGGCCCTCGGGCTGGCCGCGGGCGCGGACGCGCACATCGAGCGCCCCTCGTACTGGCCCATGCCCGGGCCGGACTGCTCGGTCAGCCCGTGCGCCGGCGGCGCGGTGCCCAAGGCCAGGAGCCTGGCCTCGGCCATCGGTACGACCAAGGGCGGTACGACCCGCGTGGTGTGCCGCCCCGACTCGCTGAAGCGGCTGGAGGCCTCGATCAGGCGGGCGCGGAAGTCGGGCTACGACATCCGGCCGCGCGACCACCGGCGGTTCAGCGCCGCGGAGGCGCGGGAGCTCACGCGGATCAACCGGGCGCTGGCCGCGCGGTGCCGGTACGGCGAGATCCAGCCCGCGGTGACCGACTCGGGCAACAACGACCGGGTCGTGGTCCTGCCGGGCGTCTACACCGAGCCCACCTCGCGTGCGAAGCCCACCCACGACAAGGCGTGCGACCCGTACAAGCTGAGCACGGGTGCCTACTCCTACCTCGGCGAGTACAGGTGCCAGAACGACGCCAACCTCATCGCCGTGCTGGGCCGTTCGCCCGGCTCCGGCAAGGACCCGGACCCGCCGCTGGTCGACCGGCACGGCATCCCCAACCGGGGCGCGTGCCTACGCTGCAACCTCCAACTGGAGGGGTCCGGCGTCAGCGCGGACGACGTGGTGGTGGAGGCCGGCGACCCCTCGTCCGGCAACGGCGGCCCGCGCCGCTCGGCGAAGGACGTCGGCATCCGCGCCGACCGGGCCGACGGCTTCGTGCTGCGGAACGTGACCGTCCGGCACGCCGAGGAGCACGACATCTACGTGCTGGAGAGCAACGGTTACCTGCTCGACCGCTTCAAGACCTTCTACGCGGGGGAGTACGGCGTGCTCACCTTCGTCGAGGACCACGGCGTGATGCAGAACTGCGAGGCGGCGGGCAACGGCGACTCCGGGCTCTATCCGGGCTCGGGCGCCAAGACCTCGGCCGGCCGCGACCCGAAGGTGTATCCGACGGCGCGCTACAGCCAGGAGATCCGCTACTGCGACTCCCACCACAACACCAGCGGCTACTCCGGCACGGACGGCAGCGGCACGTGGCTGCACCACAACAACTTCTACGACAACGGGCTCGGCTTCACGACCGACGTGTTCACCGCGGCGGGGCACCCCGGGTTCCCGCAGCAGGGCGACCTGATCGAGAAGAACGACTTCTTCTCCAACAACTTCAACCCCTACCTGCCGGGCAGTGACGTGGTGCCGACGGTGCCGGTCCCCGTCGGCACCGGCATGTGGATCGCGGGCGGCGACGACAACGTCGTGCGCGACAACCGATTCCGCGACAACCGGAGGCGCGGCGCCATGCTGTTCGCCGTCCCGGACGCCTTCGTCTGCGGGCCGGGGAACGGCCCCATCACCGGCTGCGACCCGCTGAAGCTGTCCACGTCCCACCGCAACTCGTTCCACGGCAACACGATGTCCGGCAACGGCGTGGACTTCTGGTGGGACGCCTTCCCCGGCAACGTGGGCAACTGCTGGTACTCCAACGGCAACGCGACCGGCTCCCCGAAGAACCTGCCCGACTGCCTGAACGGCAGGCTCCCCTGGCTGAGCATCGGTCTCGGCAACCTCGGGAACGAGGCGGAGCTGTTCGTCTGCATGTCCGACCTGAAGCCGGGCGGCCCATGCCCCTGGTTCAAGTCCCCGACCGCGGGGAGGGCGGCGCCCGCCGACGGCCACGACCACGGCGCGACGGGAGAACTCGACGACGCGCTGCTCGCCGCGGTGACCTGCCACTCCTGGCACGGGATGAACGCCGGCCGGCGCGACCACATGCTGACCAGGATGCAGGTGTTCATGGGCGGCCAGATCGACCATCCCGGGGCGCGCGGCACGACGCTCAGCAACCAGAAGGCGACCAGTGTCCTCGACAACGCCTGCGGCCTGTCCTTCGCGAGCCGGTTCAAGCTGTACAAGCTCTACGCCCGCGCGGCGGCGTTCACCCCGCAGCCGCAACGCTGAGTCGGCCGAGGAAACACTTCGACCACCGCGGCGACCTTTGACAAGGTGGGAGACCGTCTCACACCGGAGGAACGCCCATGCCCCGTGCCGTCACCCTGATCCGCTCCGCGTCGCTGTCCTCCGTCGCCGAGTACGCCTACGCGGCGACCGCCCCGGCGGAGGCCCGCCTGATCTTCCTCGCCGGTTCGTGCCCGCTGAACGAGGACGGCTCCACCGCCGCGGTGGGCGACTACGCAGGGCAGGCGGCCAAGGCCCTGGAGAACCTGCGGACCGCTCTGGCCGACTCCGGCGCGGCCCTGCACGACGTCATCAGCACCCGCGTCCTCGTCGCCTCCCCACGGCAGGAGGACCTGGTGGCGGCCTGGCAGGTGGTCCGCGACGCGTTCGGCGACCACGACGTCCCGAGCACCCTGATGGGCGTCACCGTCCTCGGCTACCACGACCAGCTGGTAGAGATCGAGGCCGTAGCCGCCGTGCTGGACTCCTGAGGTCGGCGCTGCTCCAGGAAGTCGTGGATGAGGGCGGCCCACTCCTGCGGTCGTTCGAGAAAGGGAAGGTGCCCGGTCGCGATCTCGGCGTAGCGCGCCCCGGCGATGCCGTCGGCGAGCTCCCGGTGGTGGGGCGGGGTGACGAGCTGGTCGAGCGTGGTGGAGATGACGAGCGTCGGCACGGCCAGTGCGGGAAGGTCGCCGCGCACGTCGACGCCCTCCATGATCAGTTCGACGTGCTCGGGAGTGCCGGGAGGAAGGGTGGCCGCACCCGTCCTGACGGCCGCGTCGAGCTCGTCCTGGCTGAGAGCGTCCACGGCCGGGGCGCTGAGCCCGATCAGGGACATGAGCCGGGCCAGCCCCTCCCGGTCCTCCCGGCGAAGCAGGTCGCGCCACAACCGGGCCGCCAGCAGGAACCGCGGATTGGGGTGGGCGAACCCTGCGGTGAGCACCAGGGCGGTGACGCGGTCGGGGTGGCGGACGGCTGCCCGGACGGCGACCGGGCAGCCCAGCGAGAACCCGGAGAGCGCGAAGGTCTCCACCCCCTCCTCGACGGCGGCGCCGACCAGTTCATCGGCCAGCGCGTCGAGCGAGAGCGGCCCGTCGGCCCGAGGCGTCCGCCCGCTACCGGGAAAGTCCGGCCCGACGACGGTGTGCCCCGCGGCCAGCACATCCATGATGGGCCCGTAGTTCGCGTCGATCCCGCCCCCGGCCCCATGGGCGAGCAGCAGCCCAGGCCCAGACCCACGCACCACACGACCAAAACCGGACCCACCCAACGCACCGGACATCCGATATCTCCCTCCATGAGGCTGCGGCACCACCGAAGCGCCGCCTCGAAGGGACGCTAGAACCTCACACCGATGTGAGAGTCAACCCGCCTCTGAACTCGACCTGTATGAGAAGCACGGACGATCGGACGATCCGAGCAGGCGAGCCAAGCAAGTTCGGAACGTGTAGCGCGAACCAGCCCAGGCACTGCCAGTGGAATGGGCGCGCACTGCCTCAACGCCCCAGAAAAGGTAGGCCACCCACGCGAGCCCAATTGTGCGTAGCAATGCACCGCTGCAAGGGAAGGGATGCGCCGCAGCAAAAGAGGGAGCCAATCCACGTGATCCCCGAGGACGTCCCCAAAAGCTCGGCCCGCGCGCAGGGGGCGTGGGGGACGGAGTCCCCCACATCGGGGGTCTGGGGGTCGCCCCCCAGGAAAGCGTTGCGGGCCACCGGGGAAGGCGCTCCGCGCCGACCAGGGTGGCCCGACTCGGGGGTCTGGGGGTCGCCCCTCAGGAAAGCGTTGCGGGCCACCGGGGAAGGCGCTCCGCGCCGACCAGGGTGGCCCGACTCGTGGGCGATACTGGGATTGAACCAGTGGCCTCTACCGTGTCAAGGTAGCGCTCTCCCACTGAGCTAATCGCCCTTGCGTGTGCTGCGAGGTGGAGACGGGATTTGAACCCGTGTACACGGCTTTGCAGGCCGTTGCCTCGCCTCTCGGCCACTCCACCAGAGCGAGGCCTGACGGGGCCTCTCAGAGCGGACGACGGGATTCGAACCCGCGACCCTCACCTTGGCAAGGTGATGCTCTACCAACTGAGCCACGTCCGCGTGCTGTTCCGGGGGGTCGCGCCCCCCGGGCTCGCACGAACAACTCTAGCGGAATCCTGGAGTGCTTGCGTACCGGTCGGTCGCGGAGTCGGTGAGCTCGGCGTGCAGGTTGTTCCAGAAGTCGAGCTCGCCGTCCTCTTCGAGGTGGGCGATGCGGCCCCAGAACTCGCGGTCCTCGGCCTCGTGGGCGGCGGCGAGCGAGAGGGCGGGCATCAGGGTCGTGCCGGCGTCCGCGGCGTCGAGGTCGGCGGGGGTGACGTCGGCGGGGAGGGCGACGGGGGTGGCGGGGCGGTGGTGCTTGCCGCGCTTGCGGACGCGGATGGGCGGGGACGTGGGGGCCTTCGCGGCGGCGGCGCGTCCGGCGGCGAGGGCCACGGTGCCGCACAGGACGAAGGCGAGGATGCCGCCGAGGACGACCTCCTGGGCGGGGACGTGCTCGGGGGCGGCGGCGGGGGCGTGCTGCTGCTCGTGGGTGCGCGTCGTGGCGGCGGGGTCGCCGACCTGGTCGACGGTGGGGGCGGGCGCGGCGTGCTTGGGGGTGTACTTGGCCTCGACCTTGATCTTCGACGGGTAGCCGAAGCCGACGACGGAGTCCATGTCGCGGGTCTTGCGCATGAGCTTGTAGCCGTCGGCGTTGCCCTCGATGGTGTGGAGCGTGTGGCCGTCGACCTTCTCGACGATGCCGACGTGGTCGATCTGGTCGATGTCGCCGGAGCCGTTCCAGTCGTAGAAGACGATGGCGCCGGGTTCGGGGTCGTGGCCCCAGGCGTCGTTCTTCTCGAACCATTTGGCATGGTCGACCGTGGAGGCGAACTGCCCGGCCTGGCCGGTGACCTCGGCCTTGTCGGCGGCCCAGGCGAGGAACATGTCGCACCAGGGCGCCGTCGAGAAGTACTCGTCGTGGTCGCCGTCGAGGTTCTTGCGGTACCACTCGCCGAACTTGGTGTAGCCGTCGCCCTTCTCGGTGTACCCGAGCTCCTTCGTGGCGATGTCGAGCAGCTTCTTGCCGATCGGGTCCATCTCGCTCCTGACGCGCCTCGCTCGTTCGGGCGAGGTGGCGCCCGACCCGGGGGACGGAACGCACCCCGGTCGAAGGTCACGTTCCGATCTCGATGGAATGTAGCCGAGGTAAACGGTGGGCGGCAACCGATTCCGCGGAAACGGTCAAAAGGGGCTACTCAGTAGTAGCCTCGCGGGAGGACGGTGACCGGACAGGGTGCGGCGCGCAGGACCTTGAGGGCCACCTCGCCCAGGAAGACGCGGTGAGCTGCGGCGTCCTCGCTGGACGCGCACACCAGCAGCTCGCCGTCGGGCCAGTCCACGTCCTCCAGCGCGTCCGCGACGTCGTCCCCCTCGGCCACGTCGGCGGTGACGTCCTCGGGGAGGAGGTCGGCGGAGTCCAGTGCGAGCCGGATGGCGAGGGCGAGGTCGTCACGGAGCGGTTCGGGGTTGACGTCGCCGATCGCCAGGGTGACCAGCCGGAGCGGCACCTCCAGGCGCTCGGCGGCCTGGGCGGCGCGGATGACCGCCTCGTCGCACTGCGGCCGCCGCACGTACATGACCGTGATCCGGGCCAGCTCGTCCGGCGGCCGGTGGCCGGACGGGGCGAGCATCACGGCCTCGGTCGCCGAGTGGAGCAGGTGGTCGGCCGCGGCGCCGACGCCGATCCGGCCGCGGGCGCCGCCCTCGGGGGAGCCGACCACGATCAGGTCGGCGCCGATCCGGCTGGCGAGCACGGTCAGGCCGCGCCCGACGCTGCGGCCCTCCTGGGCGAGCAGGTCCGCCGGCTCCCCGTCCAGGAGGTCGGCCACCTGCTCCAGCAGGGCGCGGGCCTCGCCGGCCGCGGCCGGCAGGTCCGGCGGATGGACGGTCGCGACGCTCAGCCGGCCGCCGGTCAGCGCGACGATCCCGCGGGCGAGGTCGAGTGCCTCCCGGCCGCCCGCGTCGGGGACGTACCCGGCGAGCACGTGTTCACCGATCATGTCCGAAGCATTCCCCCTGAGGGCCCGGACAGACCAGAGTGACCTTTGGGGTATTTTTGCCGGGTTGTCAGTTTTTGGGAGGATTGATGGGTGGCGAAGTGCCCGAGCTCGAAGCCGGCCGCTGGTCCATCGACCCGGTCCACTCCGAGATCACGTTCTCGGTCCGGCACCTGATGACGACGGTGCGCGGCTCGTTCCCGGACTTCGAGGGCGAAGTGGTGATCGGGGAGGACCCGCTCGACTCCACCGCCCGCGCGGAGATCCGGATGGGCTCGATCGACACCCGCAGCGCGGAGCGGGACGAGCACGTCCGCTCCGCCGACTTCCTCGACGTGCGCCGCCATCCGGTGATGAGCTTCGCCGCGACCGGTGTGGAACGTGCCAAAGTCGGCCGCCGCGCCCGCACCCCCCGCTACCACCTGTACGGCGATCTGACGATCAAGAACGTGACCCGCCCGGTCCGGCTGCTGGCCGAGTTCCACGGCGTCGGCTCCGACCCGTGGGGCGGCGTCCGCGCGGGCTTCACCGCGACCGCGACCATCAGCCGCCGCGACTTCGGCATCGAGTTCAACATCCCGCTGCAGGGCGACCGGGTCATGCTCGGCGACGAGATCGCGATCGCGCTGGAGATCCAGACCGTGTTCGCCGCCGCCGAGGCCCCCCGTCCGGGCGCCGAGGCGCCGCTCGACCGCTGATCGCCCGGCCCGGCCCGGCGCCGCGCCAGGGCCTGTTTCGAAGTGGTCCTCGGCCGTGCGCGCGAACGCGTGACCTGCCCGGTGGAGCGATGCCGGAGGCGAGCGGAACCGGGTAGATCGCGAAGCGACGCCGCGTTCGCCCCAGGCCCGGTCACGCAGCGAGCCGCTGGGCGAGCGGAGTGGGCCGGGACTCTGGAAACACAGCCTAGCCGCCCGCGCGGGAGGCGCGGGTCAGGCCGAGCAGGTCGCGGGCGGGGCCGGCGGGGCGCTGGCCGGCCGGCCACACCGCGCGCAGCGGGCGCGCTAGGTCCAGCTCGGGAACGGGCACGCAGACCAGGCGCCCGGCGGCCACCTCGTCGGCGACGGCCAGATCGCTCACCACGACCGGGCCGGCGCCGGAGACCGCCGCCGCCTTGAGCGCGGTGGTGGACGCGAGCTGCAGGAGCGGCGCCGCCGTCCCGCCGTGCGCGGCCAGCGCCCGGTCCAGGACCTCGCGCGTCCCCGACCCCTCCTCGCGCAGGACGAGCGGCGTCCGCGCCAGCTCGGCGGCCGGGACCCCGGAGCGCCGCCGCGCCCAGGGGTGCCGCGGGCCGACCACGACGACGAGCCGGTCGGTGGCGACGACGGTGCCGTGCAGCCCGGCCGGCGTGCGCGCCCCCTCCACGAACCCGAGGTCCGCGCCGCCGCCGCGCACCTGCTCGGCGACCACGGTCGAGTTGGCCGTGCGCAGGGTCACCGCGACGCCCGGGCGGACGGTCTTGAGCGTCACCAGCCAGCCCGGCATCAGGTACTCGGCGACCGTGAGGCTCGCCACGACGCGCAGCCGCCCGTCGCGCCGCTCGCGCAGCGCGTCCAGACCGGCGTCGAGCGCCTCCGCCGCCGCGACCACCTGCCGGGCCCACTCGGCGACCAGCGCGCCCTCCTCGGTGGGACGGGAGCCGCGCGGCGACCGTTCGAGCAGCGCCACGCCGATCAGCCGCTCCATCGAGCGGATCCGGGCGCTGGCGGCGGGCTGGGTGACGCCGAACTCGGCCGCCGCGCGCCCGACGCTGCCCAGCCGGACGACGGCGAGCAGCAGTTCGAGGGCGCCGAGGTCGGGGACGCGGTGCGAGACGGCCATGACCGCGATTCTACGGACCCATAGGACCGATTTATGACCTCATAGGGTCATGACCTCTACTGATGAGGGTGAACGCGGTGGAGGCTGGACGCCATGAGCCTCCCCACCCCGAACCGCGCCCTGCTGGGCGCGCTCGACCGCCCCACCGAGGTGTTCCGGCACCTCGGCCCCAACTGGTACGCGGCCGTGATGGGCACGTCGATCGTCGCGAACGGGGCGAACGCTCTGCCGGTGGACGTCCCGGGCCTGCACGCCTTCGCGGTGGCCGTCTGGGCGGGCTCGCTGCTCATGCTCCTCGCGCTCATGGCGGCGCGCGCCGTCCACTTCGCCCGGCACGCGGACGTGGCGCGGTCCCAGCTCCTGGACAACCCCGCCACGGCTGTGTTCTACGGCTGCCCGCCGATGGCGATGCTCGCCGTCGGCTACGGGACGCTCATGCTCGGCCCCGAGGTGCTCGGCGCCCGGACGGCGGTCGCCCTGGACGCCGTCCTCTGGACGCTCGGGACGCTCTACGCCGTGCTGGCCGCCGCCGGCGTCCCCTACCTCATGATCACCCGGCACAGGCCGGGACCGGCGAACCCGACCTGGCTGCTGCCCGTCGTCGCCCCCATGGTCGCCGCGGCGCTCGGGCCCGCGCTCGTCCCGCACCTGCCGGAGGGGCAGGCCCGCGCCACGCTGCTGTTCGGCTGCTACGGCCTGTTCGGCGCGAGCCTGCTGGCCACGCTGGTCCTGCTGCCCGGCATCTGGGCGCGGCTGGCAGGCGGCCCCCCGTCGCCGGTCGCCCTCACCCCGACGCTGTTCCTCGTGCTCGGGCCGCTCGGGCAGTCCACCACGGCCGTCGTGCAGATGGCGAACGCGGCGGGGCAGGCCGCGCCCGGATACGCGGCGGCGATGCGCGCGTTCGCCGTCCTCTACGGCGCGCCGGTGATGGGCTTCGCGCTGCTCTGGCTGGCCATCGCGGCGACCGCGAACCTGCGGGCGCTGCGCGGCGGCATGCCGTTCGCGATGACGTGGTGGGCGTTCACCTTCCCGGTCGGGACGTGCGTGACCGGCGCGTCGGGCCTGGCGCGGATCACCGGCCTGGACGCGCTGACCGACGTGGCCGTGCTCCTCTACGTCCTCCTCGTCACGGCCTGGGCGGTCGCCGGCGTCCAGACGGTACGGGGCGCGCTCAGCGGGCGCCTCTTCCTGCCCGCCGTGCCGCGTCCGGCGCCGCTGAGGCCGCTCCCCGCCGCCTAGCCCCGCCGCCTGGCTCCGGCCCTCAAGGCGCCCTCGCCCCCCGGCAGGAATACTCGCCGGGGGGCCGGGGTTCGGTAGGATAATTGAACGTTCTACTATCTGGAGGCCGGCATGCAGTTCGGGATCTTCACGGTCGGCGACGTCACCCCCGACCCGACCGACGGGCGCGTCCCGACCGAGGCCGAGCGGATCAAGGCCATGGTGGCGATCGCGCTCAAGGCCGAGGAGGCCGGGCTGGACGTCTTCGCGACCGGTGAGCACCACAACCCCCCGTTCGTGCCGTCCTCCCCGACGACGATGCTCGGCTACATCGCGGCGCGCACCGAGCGGCTGATCCTGTCCACCGCGACCACGCTGATCACCACGAACGACCCGGTGAAGATCGCCGAGGACTTCGCGATGCTCCAGCACCTCGCCGACGGCCGGGTGGACCTGATGATGGGGCGCGGCAACACCGGGCCCGTCTATCCCTGGTTCGGCAAGGACATCCGCGACGGCATCCCGCTCGCCATCGAGAACTACCACCTCCTCCACCGGCTGTGGCGCGAGGACGTCGTCGACTGGGAGGGCAAGCACCGCACGCCGCTCCAGTCGTTCACCTCGACGCCGCGGCCCCTGGACGGCGTCCCGCCGTTCGTCTGGCACGGCTCGATCCGCAGCCCGGAGATCGCCGAGCAGGCGGCCTTCTACGGCGACGGCTTCTTCGCCAACCACATCTTCTGGCCGACGGACCACTTCCAGCGCCTGATCGGCCTGTACCGGCGGCGCTACGAGCACTACGGTCACGGCTCGGCCGACCAGGCGATCGTCGGCCTCGGCGGGCAGGTGTTCATGCGCAGGAACTCCCAGGACGCCGTCCGCGAGTTCCGCCCGTACTTCGACAACGCGCCGGTCTACGGCCACGGGCCCTCGCTGGAGGAGTTCACCGCGGAGACGCCCCTCACGGTCGGCAGCCCGCAGCAGGTCATCGACAGGACGCTGACGTTCCGCGACCACTTCGGCGACTACCAGCGCCAGCTGTTCCTCATGGACCACGCGGGGCTGCCGCTGAAGACCGTCCTGGAGCAGATCGACATGCTGGGGGAGGAGGTCGTGCCCGTGCTGCGCAAGGAGTTCGAGTCGCTGCGCCCGGCGCACGTCCCGGCGACCGCCCCGACCCACGCGTCCCGTCTCGCCGAGGGGGTTCGATGACCTCCCTCGCCGTCGTCTCCGCCGGGCTGGGCCGGCCCTCGTCCACCCGGCTCCTGGCCGACCGGCTCGCCGAGGCCGCCGCTGAGGCCCTCCAGGGGGACGCGACCGTCGAGACGATCGAGCTGCGCGACCACGCGCACGCCATGGTCGACGCGACCCTGACCGGCTTCTCCTCCGGGGCGTTCCGCGCCGCCGCCGAGACGGTGGCGAACGCCGACGGCCTCATCGCCGTGACGCCGGTCTTCAACGCGTCCTACAGCGGGCTGTTCAAGACGTTCTTCGACGTTCTGGAGCGAGGCTCCCTGGACGGCACGCCGGTGCTGCTCGGCGCGACCGGCGGCACCGCCCGGCACTCCCTGGCGATCGATTACGCGATGCGGCCCCTGTTCGCCTATCTCCGCGCTAGCGTCGTCCCGACCGGCGTCTACGCCGCGTCCGAGGACTGGGGGAGCGCCGAGACCGCCCTGCCCGAGCGGGTCGACCGCGCCGGCGCCGAACTGGCCGCCCTGATGGGGGCCCGGCGGGCCCCGGCGAAGGACGATCCGTACGAGGCGCCCGTGCCGTTCGAGCGGCTTCTCGCGGGACACTGAACTTGAGATTTGGCTTATATAAGCCAAGCCTGTAACTTGGGTTACGTGCACGCATTCGATGTCGTGGGCGACCCCGTCCGGCGCCGGATCCTCGAGCTGCTCGCCGCCGGCGAGCGCTCGTCCGGCGAGGTCACGGACGTCGTCCGGAAGGAGTTCGGGATCTCCCAGCCCGCCGTGTCGCAGCACCTCAGGGTGCTGCGCGAGAACGGATTCGCCGTCGTGCGGGCGGAGCGGACGCGCCGGCTCTACGCTGTCGACCCAGCACCTCTGCAGGAGATCGACGCGTGGCTCGAACGCTTCCGCCGGTCCTGGACGCCGCGTCTGGACGCCCTGGCGACCGAGATCGCCCGTGGGAAGCGCGCACACCGCACGCATCACGACGACCCAGGGAGCGAGACATGATCGAAGTCACCGGCCACATCAACGCCGTCACCCGCACGGTGGGCGAGAAGGCGGTGGAGTCCGGCACCGCGAGGACCGCGACGATCAGCAGGGTCTACGACACCGGCGTCGACGACCTGTGGAACGCCGTCACCGACCCCGAGCGGATCTCCCGCTGGTTCCTGCCGGTCTCCGGCGACCTGCGGCTCGGCGGCCGCTACCAGCTGGAGGGCAACGCCAGCGGGACGATCGAGCGCTGCGACCCGCCGAAGGGGTTCGCGGCGACGTGGGAGTTCGCCGGCCAGACCACCTGGATCGAGGTCCGGCTGACCCCCGAGGCGGACGGCCGGACCCGGTTCGAGTTGGAGCACACCGCGCTCGTCGACCCCTCGCAGAACCAGTTCGGCCCGGGCGTCGTCGGCATCGGCTGGGACATGGGGCTCCTCGGCCTCACCATCCACCTGGAGTCCGACGCGGACGCCCGCAACAAGCTCGGCGACGACTGGGCCGCGTCCGAGGAGGGGCGCGAGTTCGCGCGGCAGGCCGGTGAGGGCTGGTACACCGCCGACGTCGCGGGCGGCGCCGACGAGGCCACGGCCCGCGCCGCGGCGGACTTCACCATCGCCGCCTACACCGGGGGGCAGTGACCTCCGGCGCCGAGCGCGCCCGGCGTCCGCCCCGCCTCACGCGGTGTCGTCGTTGAGACACGCCCCGGAGCCGTCTTCGGCCGCCGGCGGTGATCGGCGAGGCAGAATGGCGGGGTGGACGTCAGGGTCGGCGTCCGCGTCGAGGGGGTCGTGCAGGGCGTCGGGTTCCGGCCGTTCGTGCACGGTCTCGCGACCGGCCTCGGGCTGTCGGGGCTGGTCGGCAACGACGCGGGCGGCGTGTTCATCGAGGTCGAGGGCGCTCCCGACGAGGTCGGGCGCTTCCTGGACGGGCTGCGCACGCGCCCGCCCCGGCTCGCCCTCGTCGAGCGCGTCACCACGCGGGAACTGAGCGCCGAGGGGCGCGGCGGCTTCGCGATCGTCGGCAGCGACGCGTCGGGAGAGCGCCGGGCCCTCGTGTCATGGGACGCGGCGACCTGCGACGACTGCCTGCGCGAGATGCGCGACCCGGCGGACCGGCGCCACCGGTACCCGTTCATCAACTGCACCGGCTGCGGGCCGCGCTTCACGATCGTCACGGGCGTTCCCTACGACCGTCCGAACACGACGATGGCGGGCTTCGCGATGTGCGGCCCGTGCGCCGCCGAATACGCCGACCCGGCCGACCGCAGGTTCCACGCGCAGCCGGTGTGCTGCCCGGCCTGCGGCCCGTCCCTCACCCTGCGGCCCGGCGGCGGCGAGCCGCTGGACGCCGCGCGGGCGGTGCTCGCGAACGGCGCGGTCCTCGCGGTCAAGGGCCTCGGCGGCTACCACCTCGCGGCGCGGGCGGCGGACCGCGGCGCGGTCGCCGCGCTGCGCTCCCGCAAGCACCGCGAGGACAAGCCGTTCGCCGTGATGGTCCCCGACCTGGAGGCGGCCCGCGGCCTGTGCGAGCTCTCGGCGGCCGACGAGGAGCTGCTCACCGGGCCGCGCCGCCCGATCGTCCTGGCGCGGCGCCGGCCCGGCGCGGCCCTCGCGGACGCCGTCGCCCCGGGCAACCGGGCCGTCGGCCTCCTGCTGCCCTACACCCCGCTGCACCACCTGATCGTCACCGAACCCGTCGTCCTGACCAGCGGGAACGTCTCGGACGAGCCGATCGCCTACCGCGACGAGGACGCCCTGGAACGGCTCGCCGGCATCGCCGACGCCTTCCTCCTGCACGACCGGCCCATCCACACCCGGACCGACGA
Organism: Spirillospora sp. CA-108201; assembly: GCF_050936235.1. Lineage (NCBI taxonomy): Bacteria > Bacillati > Actinomycetota > Actinomycetes > Streptosporangiales > Thermomonosporaceae > Spirillospora > Spirillospora sp. CA-108201. The sequence continues at coordinate 57,513 of NZ_JBNJNE010000002.1, forward strand.
CTCGGTGATGCGGACGTTCCGCGGCCGGCCGCTCCCCGTCCGCCGGTCCCGCGGCTACGCGCCGGAGCCGATCCCCGTCCCCGCCGGCCGGCCGGTGCTGGCGTGCGGCGCGGAGCTGAAGAACACGTTCTGCCTGGCCCGCGACGGCCGGGCGTTCGTCTCCCACCACGTCGGCGACCTGGAGAACCACGAGACGCTCCGCGCCTTCGAGGAGGGCGTCGGGCACTTCCGGCGCCTGTTCGACATCGCGCCCGAACTGATCGCCTACGACCCGCACCCGGAGTACCTGTCCACGAAGTACGCGCTCGACCAGGACCTGCCCGGGATCGCCGTCCAGCACCACCACGCGCACATCGCCTCCTGCCTGGCCGACAACGGCGCGGAGGGCCCGGTGATCGGCGTCGCGTTCGACGGCACCGGCTACGGCGCCGACGGCACCCTGTGGGGCGGCGAGTTCCTGGTCGCCGACCTGCGCGGCTTCGAGCGCGCCGGGCATCTGGAACCCGTTCCGCTGCCCGGCGGCGCCGCCGCGATCCGCGAGCCGTGGCGCATGGCGGCGGCCTACGGGGTCCCGGACGATCTGCCGGTGGCCCGCCGCCCCGAATGGGCCGCGGTGACCGCCCTGGCCCGGCGCGGCGTCAACGCCCCGCCGACCTCCAGCATGGGCCGCCTCTTCGACGCGGTCGCCGCCGTCCTCGGCGTCCGCGACCGCGTCAACTACGAGGGGCAGGCGGCCGTGGAACTGGAGCAGCGCGCCGACGCCACCGAGACCGGTGCCTATCCTGCGGCCCTGAACGGCACGACCGGCTTCACGGTCGCGGGCGGCGAGTTCCTGGACGCGGTGGTGGCCGACCTCAGGGCGAACGTCCCCGTCCCGACGATCGCCGCGCGCTTCCACAACGGCGTCGCGGCGCTCGTCGTCGACGCGGCCTCCCGCATCAGGTCGGAGACGGGCATCGGCACGGTCGCGCTCTCCGGCGGCGTGTTCCAGAACATGCTCCTGCTCGACCGCGCCGTCCGCGGCCTCGCCGGCGCGGGTTTCGACGTGCTGACGCACCACCGCGTCCCTCCCAACGACGGCGGCATCAGCCTCGGCCAGGCGGCCGTCGCCACCGCCCTCGGCTGATCCCGGGCCGCCCCGGCCGGATCCGGCAGCGCGGCCGCGGGCACCGGCGGCCGCTCCCGGACGGACCGTGCCCACCAGGCGCGCGGCATCGCAGGCGCCCCGTGACGCCCCGGCGGAGCTCCGCGCTCGAAGCGAAACGGCGTCGCGGCGCCCGCCCGGAGGGCGTGATCATCGGATGGCGGACGAAGGGGACGAGGCCCGGCCGAGGCCATGGGTCGTGCGGCGATGGGCCGCCCCGGTGGCGCTGGCCGTGTCCGTCGCCGCCTCCGCCGGCGCGGTGCACCTGCCGGCGGACGGATCGGCGGCCACCGCCGCGCCGCCCGGCGAACGGCGCATGCCGCGCTTCATCGTCGCGGTGGGCACGTTCGGGAGTCCCTCCCAAGGGCGTGGCCCGGAGCCGTGGTTCCAGGGCAGGGCGGTCCAGCCGGGCGGGGGACGGCCTGTGGACTCGGTGCCCGCGCCGCGCTCGGCCGGCGCGGCGCGGTCGCTCATCGCGGGGCCGGGGGGAGGGTTCGTGTTGTCCACCTTCGACGAGAAGACGTGCACGACCCGTTTCCATCGGTTCCGCCTCACCTGCGGCCGGGTGAAGGATCTCGGGCCGCTCGTCAGCGCCGCCGTCCCGGCGCGCGTGGCCGGGCTCGCCATGAGCCCGGACGGCGAACGGCTCGCCTACGCGACGGCCCCCTGCGCGAAGGCCGCTCAGCCCCGGGCGTCGGTGACCGTCCTCGACCTCGGCTCGGGCCGGACACGAGCCTGGAGCGCGGCCGCCCCCTCCCTCGTCGGTGAGATCGTCTGGGCGGGCGACGGCCGCACGCTCGGCTGCCCGACGACTCCGCCGCGACCACCACGGCCGTGATGAACCCGGACGGGCGGACGGGCTACGGCGCGATGAAGAAGGCCCGCCCGGCGAGTTACGTCCTGTTCTCCTTCGCCGCCGGCAAGCCGATGAAGGTCACTCGGAGCATCGACCTGGAACCGAAGGTCGGGATGGTCCTGGGCCTGGCCACCGACCACGGCCCCCGCTACGCCTGCCTTGGAGGAGTCGACTCCTTCGGCAGGGCGACCGAGGGCCGCTTCACGGACGCCTTGGACAGGGTCGTGGGCTGCTCGGTCGCCTACGGCTACTGACCGTCGCCCCGGCGCCCGCCGTCCGGAGCGGTGTCAGAGGTTGCCCAGCACCCGGGTCGCGGTGATCTCTATGACGACGCGGTTCGGGTTCGGGCGCGGCGGCCTGTAGCGGGCGGTGTAGAGGTCCTCCGCGTGCGCGACGGAGGCCGGGTCGGTCCGCAGGACGGCGCGGCCCTCGACGGTCGACCAGCGGCGGCCGTCCACCTGCGTGACGGCGACGGGCAGGCCGGCCGGCCCGGCGGCGCGGACGTGGCGGGCCTTCGCCGAGGAGGCCGAGGTGATCACGCGGACGGCGCCGGCGTCCAGCGTCGCGCCGACGGGGACCGAGTGCGGGGTGCCGTCCGGGCGCGGGGTGACGAGGGTGCACAGGTGGCGCTCCCGCCAGAAGGCGATGAGGCGCTCGTCGGTCAGGTCCAGCCGGTGTCGTCCCTCCACCGGGTAACCCTATCCGCACTGGCCGGAAACGACGGGTTTATGATTAGTTAGCGGAAGAAACTATCTCAGACGGGGAGGGGGCGGCGTGCCGTCCAAGCACTATCCGTGGATCGCGCTGAGCAACACGACGCTGGGCATGCTGCTGGCCACGGTCAATTCCTCGATCGTGATCATCTCGCTGCCGGCGATCTTCCGCGGCATCCATCTGAACCCCCTCGAACCGGGCAATGTCAGCTACCTGCTCTGGATGCTGATGGGCTACATGCTCGTCTCGGCGGTGCTGGTGGTGACGCTCGGGCGGCTCGGGGACATCTTCGGGCGCGTCCGGATGTACAACGCCGGGTTCGCGGTCTTCACGGTCGGGACGCTGGTGCTGGCGCTGGACCCGCTGCACGGGGGCGCCGGTGCGCTCTGGCTCATCGGCTGGCGGGTGTTCCAGGGCATCGGCGGCGCCATGCTGATGGCGAACTCGGCCGCGATCCTCACCGACGCGTTCCCCGCCCACCGGCGCGGCATGGCGATGGGCGTCAACCAGGTCGCGGGCATCGCCGGGACGTTCATCGGCCTGGTCGCCGGCGGGCTGCTGAGCGAGATCAACTGGCGGCTGGTGTTCTTCGCCTCGGCGCCCATCGGGATCGTCGGAACGGTCTGGGCGTACCGGAGCCTGGTCGAGACCGCCAAGCGGGCGGTCGGCGCGAGGATCGACTGGCTCGGCAACGCGACGTTCGCGATCGGGCTGACCTCGCTGCTCGCCGCGATCACCTACGGGATCCAGCCCTACGGCGGGCACGACATGGGCTGGACGAACCCCTGGGTGCTCGCCGGGGTCATCGGCGGCCTCGCCGTCCTGGCGCTGTTCTGCTGGATCGAGACCCGGGTCGAGCAGCCGATGTTCCACCTGAGCCTGTTCCGCATCCGGGCGTTCGCGGCCGGAAACCTGGCCGGGCTGCTCGCCGCGATCTCCCGCGGCGGGATGCAGTTCATGCTGATCATCTGGCTGCAGGGCATCTGGCTGCCGCTGCACGGCTACGACTACGAGGACACCCCGCTGTGGGCGGGCATCTACCTGCTGCCGCTCACCGCCGGCTTCCTGGTCGCCGGGCCGATCTCGGGGCACCTGTCCGACCGGCACGGCGCCCGTGCCTTCGCCTCCGGCGGGCTGGTGCTGTCGGCGCTGGCGTTCGCCGGGCTGCTGGTGATCCCGACCGACTTCGGGTACACCACCTTCGCGCTGCTGATCTTCCTCAACGGGATCGGCTCCGGCCTGTTCGCCGCCCCCAACACCACCGCGATCATGAACTCGGTGCCGGCGGACCAGCGCGGTGTGGCCTCCGGGATGCGCGCCACCTTCATGAACGCCGGCATGGTGCTGTCCATCGGCGTGTTCTTCTCGCTGATGATCGCCGGACTGGCCGACACGCTGCCGAGGACGCTGACGCAGGGCCTGACCGATCACGGCGTCCCGGCCGGTCCGGCCGCGCAGGTGGGCGAGCTGCCGCCGGTCGGCACGCTGTTCGCCGCGTTCCTCGGCTACAACCCGATCCAGAACCTGCTGGCGCCGTTCCACGTGCTCGGCGGGCTCGCGCCGGACGACGTGGCCACGCTCACCGGCCGCTCGTACTTCCCGCACCTGATCTCCGAGCCGTTCCACCACGGCCTGGTCATCGTGTTCGGCCTGGCGATCGCGATGTCGCTGGTGGCGGCGCTGGTGTCGCTGCTGCGCGGGCGCCGGTACGTGCACGACGACGACGCCGCCGGAGAGCCCGCGCTGCAGAAGGCGGGCCGCGGCGCCGCCTGACCCGCCCCCACCGGACACCTCCGGCCGAAGGCCCCCGGCCGCCCCGCGCGGCCGGGGGCCTTCCGCCGTGCTGTTGACACTGTTCCGCAAACGTTTTCATAATCCGTGGCATGGGCGGCACAGGCTCCGGCGCGGGCGCGACCGGCCGTCATGGCGCCGCCTCCGGGTCGGGCGGCGCCCCCCCTCGATCCGTGCGGCGGCGAGCCTCGCCGGGGTTTCGCCCTCCACCGTGTCGCGCGCCCTGAACAACCCCGGGCTCGTCAACGCCGAGACCCGGCGGCGCGTGCTCGGATGCGCCGAACGGCTGGGCCGCCGGCCGAACCGGGCCGCGCAGTCGCCGGTCCTCGGGCGGACCCGCAACGTCGGGCTGATCGTCCCCGACATCGCCAACCCGTTCTTCGCGCCGTTCATCAAGGGCGTCGAGGCCCACTCGCGGGGCACCGAGTGCGCGGTGGTCCCGGCCGACACCGACGAGGACACCGCGACGGAGGTCCGGTTGGCCGAGGCCATGGTCGAGCGGGTGGACGGGCTGGTCCTGTGCGCCCGCGCATGACCGGGGCGCGGCTGCGCGCCGTCGCGGCCCCGTTCGTCGTCCTGGTGATGACGCCGTTCGTGGAGCAGATCGACGCGGACGTGGAGTCGGCGGTGCTGCTGGTCATCGCCCTGATGTTCGTCAACCCGACGCAGATCGTCGCGCAGGTGAGGGAGGCCCCGGCCGAATGAGCGCCGTCCGGTTCGACTACACGGGGGAGCGGGTGCTGGTCACCGGTGCGGCGGGGCTGATCGGCCGTGCGCTGGTGCGGCGGTTCGCCGGCGCGGGCGCCGCCGTGCTCGCCGTCGACGTGGACGCGGCGGGCCTCGCGGTCCACGACGGCGACCCTCGGGTGACGACGATGGCCGGCGACCTGGCCCGCGAGGACGTCGCCGACGCCGTCTTCGCCAGGGTCGCGCGGGACGGCGGCCTGGACGTGCTCGTCAACAACGCCGCGATGACCGGGGTCCGGACGCCGTTCGTCGACATCGACGCCGGCGTCTGGGACGCGGTGATCGCCGCCAACCTGCGCTCGGCGTACCTGCTGTCGGTGCGGGCGGTCCGCCGCTGGCGCGACGCCGGGCGCGGCGGGGCGATCGTCAGCCTGTCCTCGCCGGGCGGATCCCGCGCGCACGAGAACCAGAGCGCCTACGACGTGACCAAGGCGGGCATCGAGGCGCTCAGCCGGGCGATCGCCGTGGAGCTGGGCGGCCTCGGCATCCGCGCGAACTGCATCGCCCCCGCCAGCGTCGTCGGGGAGGTCCGGCCCGCCGCCGACCTCCCGGCCGGGCGCACCACCGCGCCGGAGGAGGTCGCGGACGCGGCGCTTTACCTGGCGTCCCCGGCGGCGGCGCAGCTCAACGGGCACGTCCTGCGAGTGGACGGCGGCCTGCACGCGCGGCTGCGGACCGGCCCGTCCGAGGAGCGGCGCGACTCCTGAGACGCTCTCATGACGGGCGCGGAACGCGGACCGGCCGCCCGCGGTGCGGGCGGCCGGTCCGGAAGGCGCGGAAGAGCGCGGGCTCAGACGCGCCAGGACTGGACGAGCGCGTCCAGCGTCGCCTCGTCGTAGACGATGCCCTGGGCCTTCAGCTCCTGGGCGACCAGTTCGCCGTCGCCGTGGTGCTTGGCCAGCAGCCGGTACACCGCGTACGGGAACCAGTGGTTGTCGCTGATCCGCTGGATCTCGCTCTCGTCGCAGCGGTAGCCCTCGGCCCTGACCTCGGAGAGCGTCGCGGCGACGTCGCCGTGGCGGCGTTCGAGGATGTCGATGACGAGGGATCGCAGGTTCTCCGGCGCCGGCCCGGCGGGCGCCTCCTCCTCGGGGGCGGCCCCGTAGGAGCTGCGCCCGTTGAGGCTGCCGCGCGACGCGGCGCTGACCACGGCGAGCTCCGGCTCCGGCTCGGGGACCGGAGCGGGCGCCGGCTCGGGCTCGGGCGCGGCGGGCGCCGCCGACGGAGCGGAGGCGGCCGGAGCGGCCGGGGCCTGTGCGGCCGCGCCCGCGGGCGCGGCCTTCGGCTCGGCCCTGCCCGCGGTTCCGGACTCGATCTCCTTGCCGGAGTACCCGGGGACCTGGATCTGCGCGAACGGCCCGGTGTTGCGCAGGGGCATCAGCGTGATCTGGTTCAGCGTGACCGGACCGGCGATCGCGCGCGTCTGCGGCTCGGGCTGCTTGACCTCCTCCTCCTCATCGGCCCTCTGCGACACGTACCGGTGCAGCGTCCGCAGCAGGACGAACAGGCCGAGCATCGACACGATCGGCGGGACCGCGGCCGTGGCCTGGAAGGAGAAGGTCTTGTGGCCGACGTGGCCGACGTTGAAGATGAGGCTGGCCGTCCAGCCCGCGAGGGCGATGGTCAGCGGCAGGCAGAAGTCGAGCCAGCTCATCAGGGCACGGCGCTTTATGACGAAGGCGTCGATGGCCAGCAGGAACAACCCGAGTTCACCGACGATGATGAACAGGTCGACCAGCAGGGGGAACGACTCGGCTTTCCAGCCCCGCAGGCCGTGTTCGAGGGCCCAGTGGTAGAGACCGGCATAGGACTGGGCGAAGCCACCGGCGGTGGCGGTCAGGACCGCGGCCGCCATGAAGGCGATGGCCCCCCACCGTGTGATGACCTGTGCCCGGTTGGCAGCGCTCATGCGCGTGTGCTCCCAGATTCCTTACACAACCAAAAGTGATCGGTGGGAGACTATCCATTCCTTTGCCGTTTCGTGGGCGATTCGCATCACGTCTCGGTCCCGTTCCCCGCGAATCGGCAGGACACGCTGGGGACGACCTCGCAAAAGACCACGGGCGTGAGCCCGGGGGAAACACGGCGGGAGCCCCCCGCGGAAGCGTGGTGTGCGCCCCGCGGCGTCACGGCGGGTACCCCCGCAGCGTCACGGCGGGTACCCCCACAGCGTCATGGCGGGTACCCCCACAGCGTCATGGCGGGTACCCCCACAGCGTCATGGCGGGTACCCCCGCCAAGGCGCGCCGGTGCCTTGGCGGGGGCGGGATTCCGCGGGAGCGGTGACGGAATCCGGCCGCGGAACCCCGGTCAGGGAACCTGCAGGACGAAGTCGAACTTCGCGGTGCGTCCGCTCGGACCGGTCTGGACCTTCATGAGGAGCGCCGGGTCGTAGAGCATGTCGGAGCTGTTCCGGGGCTCGTTCGGGAAGTACAGCTGCGTCGTCAGGATCTGCTGGTAGGGGGCCTGGGCCTTGACGTGGATGTGCCGCGTGCGGCCGGGGTAGAGGCCGGGCACGATCGTCGTGAGGGTGAATTGTCCCGAAGCATCCGTGTATTGATGTCCACGGAGTGTGTAGCCGTAATTGTCGTAATTGCCGTAATAGTCCGCCTGCCAGAAGTCGAGCAGGGCGTGGGCCACCGGCTTGCACGACACCGAGTACACGATCCCGGACACGGTGAGGGGGTCCCCGGCATCCCGGGCGTCACGATCGACGCGCGCTCGGGGGAGCCGGGCTTGAAGTAGGGGCCCTCCATCTGCGAGTGCGTCAGGGTGTCGTCCCCGTCGTCGCACTTGGGCGTGGGGGTGAGCGGCTGCTGCTCCGTGCCGGCCTGCGCTGGCGCGGCCACCGCGGACACGGCGGTGGGCAGCACGAGCGCGCCGATGCCCGCCGCTCCCGCGGCGACGATGAAGTTCTTGCGGCTGATGCCGTTCTCCTGGCCGTCGCCGGTGCCGGGCTCGTGGCCGGTGCCGGTCTCCTGCTCGTCCGCTGGCATGGGGGTTCCTTACCTTCTTCCTGGGTGTTCGTTCCTGACCGTCCGTAGGGTTGGGAGGACCCCGGGAGCGCCAGGTATGGCTTTCATGGGTTTGCCACCTGGGTGGCTTGAGAGGATTGGCCGCCTGGCGCTCCAAGACGACCCGACCGCTGATTGGGATGCGCGAACAGATCGCTGTGTAAGGACACGACGGCGCGGTCGTCTGCGGGACCCCCATGTGAGCTGCGACGACGGAGGAGCCCGATGCCACGCATTTGGGCAGGTGTGGACGCGGGTAAGACCCACCACCACTGCACCGTGATCGACCCCGACGGCAACCGGCTGCTGTCCAGGAAGGTGGTCAACGACGAAGCCGAGATCCTGGGCCTCATCGCCGAGGCCAACGCCTTGGGTGAAGACCTGCGGTGGGCGATCGACCTCAACAGCGGTGGAGGGGCCCTGCTCATCACCCTGCTGCTCGGCCACGGCCAGGACCTGGTCTACATCCCGGGGCGCACCGTCCACCACGCCTCCGGCGCCTACCGGGGCGGCGGCAAGACCGACGCAAAGGACGCCTTCATCATCGCCGACCAGGCCCGCATGCGCCGGGACCTGCACCCGATCGCGTCCTTCGACGAGATCGCCACGGACCTGCGCATCCTCACCGGCCGCCGTACCGACCTGGCCTGCGATCGCACCCGGACCATCAACCGGCTGCGCGACCAGCTCCTGGGCTACTTTCCCGCCCTGGAGCGCGCCTTCGACTACAGCAACAGCAAGGCCGCCCTGACACTGCTCACCGGCTACCGCACCCCCACCTCGCTGCGCAAGATCGGCCAGGCCCGGCTGGAGACATGGCTGCGGGCCCGCAAGGTCCGCAACCCTGCCCGCGTGGCCCTGGCCGCGATCGAGGCCGCCCAGGCCCAGCACACCACGGTCACGGGCGAGAAGACCGCCGCCGCCGTGGTCGAGCGCCTGGCCGAGGAGGTGATCGCCCTGGATGCCGAACTCGCCGAGACCGACGCGGCCATCCAGGCCCGGTTTCGCGAGCACGAACACGCCGCGGTGATCACCAGCCTGCCCGGCATCGGCCCCCTCCTGGGCGCGGAGTTCATCGCCGCCACCGGCGGCGACATGGCCGCGTTCGGCAGCGCGGACCGGCTGGCCGGTGTCTCGGGACTCGCGCCGGTACCCCGGGACTCGGGCAAGATCAGCGGCAACCTGCGCCGGCCCCGGCGCTACAGCCGCCGCCTGCTGCGAGTGTTCTACATGTCCGCCATGGTCAGCATCCGCTGCTGTCCCGCCTCCAAAGCGTTCTACGAGCGCAAGAGGGCCGAGGGCAAGAAGCACATCCAGGCCGTGCTCGCGTTGGCCCGCCGCAGAGTCAACGTGCTGTGGGCGATGCTCAGAGACGGACGCGTCTACATGGCTGCACCCACCCTGAAACTGACCACAGCAGCCTGAACCGCTCACGATCGGTTACGGCGTCGGGTTGACAACCTCATTGGGAATCCTCT